>JAJZVR010000273.1 GCA_021847065.1 Planctomycetota bacterium
CATGTTTCACTTCCACTGACGGCAACGGAACATCGGGCATAAATTGCCGATTACCGCTGTAATCCAAGGCCATATCCAGTTCAGTATGCTTCCATAACTTGTGCTGTACCGTAATGCGCGCCATACCGTAAATAGCGCTCGGGTCATTAAACGGACTGTTGCCCGCATACCCAGCGCCAAGCGCAATGCCCACACCCCATGCACCAAATTGCCCGATCGGAATTCCCAATGACATCGCTTCATCATTTAGCTGTCGCGGCAACAACGCGCTGCTGGTACCCAAGCCAATATACGTTGAATCATACGCCACCGTCGGGCTGTACCGTCCCGTGTCCGCAAGCCGCAACCGACCGGAAAAATCCAGCATACTGATCTGCGCGGGCGAGGAATCATTTCTTACCCATGATTTATTTTCTATAAATCCCTGGTTCAAAGACTCCACATTATCTCCGGGAATCCAGGCATCCTGCGCGAGATACTGCGTTTCGCCGGCTTGACATATACCTGTAACAGCCGCAAGCGCCAGTGCGGCCAAAATCATAAGAACATGTTTTTTTCGGGAACCCACGGTGCGTTTCATCTTAATCTCCATGCCATATCCGCCGCAGCATGGCAATTAATCAAAGCCACGCCGCCGCTGATAAAAATCGAAGTATAAGCGAAAATGCAATGCCTTCACTCATCGGGGGTTTCGTGCCGGGAACGGTATATGGCCCAACCCAGCGCCAAGGCACATACCGCACTGACCATCCAGGGAATCCATGTCTGATACGACATTTGCACACCCGCAAAACCTGGCACCGTGGACGTGATCTGATGCACCAATCCGCGATCAAATGGCAACACCAGCGGGATAATTAAAAGCGATACCATATTCATCACTTTAATCAATGGATTGATCGCCGGACCCGCTGTGTCCTTCAGCGGATCGCCAACGGTATCCCCGGTAACGCTGGCTTTATGCCGTTCCGATCCTTTGCCGGTCTGCTTTTCCAGATCGCGTGGTTCACATTCCACCACTTTTTTGGCGTTGTCCCAAGCCCCGCCCGCGTTGGCCATGAACACGGCCAGAAGTTGCCCGGAAAGTATGGCCCCGGCCAAAAAACCCGCCAACGCCATGACGCCGAGAGAAAATCCCACCAGCACCGGCGTCAATACCGCCAGAATGCCCGGACCAATTAATTCTCTTTGCGCTTCAAGTGTGCAGATATTGACCACCTTGGCATAATCAGGTTTTTTTGTGCCCGCCCAGATTTCCTTATCACGGAATTGCTCTCGACAGGTTTGGACTATTAAAAATGCCGCCCGCCCCACCGCTCGAATGGTCATGGCGCTGAATAAAAATGGGACGGCTCCGCCAATGAGCAACCCAATAAATAACAGCGGATCAGATAAATTCAATATTCCCGACACGCCGCGATACACGGCCTGACTCAAGTGGGCATGATCGGAGCGGCCACCAGAACCGATAATGGTAATAAACGATGCGAACAGACTTACCGAGGCGATCACCGCGCTGCCAATGGCGATGCCTTTGGTAATGGCTTTGGTGGTATTGCCGGTGGAATCCAAATCGGACAACACTTCCCGGGCCGCCAGATACTTTTGCTCCCCCATCTCCTGACGATCATAGCCCATTTCACCGATGCCGTTGGCGTTGTCCGCAACCGGGCCGAACACATCCATACTGATGGTATTACCCGTCAGGCTTAACATACCAATGCCGCACATCGCCACGCCATAGGCGACAAAAATCGGATTGGTATGCGAAAAAATTAATACACTCGCCAGAATGCTCCCGGCAATAATTACAATCGCCATCACGCTGCTTTCCAACCCCGTGGCCAGGCCTTGAATAATGTTCGTTGCATGACCGGTGGCACACGCCCGCACCAGGCCGCGCACCGGCCCGTGCTCAGTGCCGGTAAAAAACTCTGTGCTTAAACTCAATAGCACCGCAAGAATCAACCCCACAATGGCCGCCACCGCCGGTCGCATATCCAACCCCACAACGCCCATAGACGCCCATCCCGGCGTATGTGTTTCAATGGCGGCCAACGCATGATTCGCGGAAAATGCCGCGCCATTGAATCGCAGATAAAAAAAGCCCAGCACACAAAACCCGATCGTGCATAAGATCGCACCAAGTCGGAAGCCGAAGTTCAAGGACTGCATAGCCTCCTTGACCCCACCCTTGGCCGGGGCGCGGACGCTTGAGGTGGAAATAATATCCGACACCACGCCAATGGCCTGGGCCAATAACGGAAATAGTACGCCCTTGTGGCCGAAACTCGCCCAGCCCAGAATCATCGCCGCCACGAGCGTAACTTCATAACTTTCAAAAATATCAGCCGCCATACCGGCGCAATCACCGACATTGTCACCGACATTATCCGCAATCGTCGCGGCATTGCGCGGATCATCTTCCGGAATGTCTTTTTCAATTTTTCCAACCAGATCCGCCCCCACATCGGCGGCCTTCGTATAAATACCCCCGCCAACGCGCATAAACAGCGCAATAAGCGTGCCGCCGAACGCAAAACCCAGCAGCACATCGGGCGCGTTATCTCCGTAATACATAAAAATAAACGTCGCTCCCAGCAATCCCAGACCATCAATGAGAATGCCCGTGACCGTGCCGGTGCGATACCCCAGCCGCAGAGCTTTTCCGAATCCCTCATTGGCGGCGGCGGCAGCTACGCTTAAGTTTCCGCGCGTAGCCAGCAACATGCCGACGGTTCCCACCGTCAGGGAAAATAACGCGCCGCACACAAATGCCAACGCCCGGCCAATCGGCAGACTTGCACCCAGCCGCGAATGCCAGTTTGCGGTTATCAGCAAAAGCGCGGCAATGATACCGATAATCGGCAAAAGCGTGTTACGCTGTCGGCTCAAATAGGCCTTGGACCCTTCACGGATCGCCAAGGCGATATCCTGCATTCGCGCAGTGCCACGATCAGCGCGGAATACAAAACCCATCAGATAGCCCGCGTACAACAAGGCCAGAATGGCAATTCCCGCGACCGCAAATAAAGCGATTCGCTCGTAGCTGGAAAAATGCGCGGACGATAAAAACCCGAAAGGCTTGAATAGGGTGGCGACGCCGTGCGGGACGCTCTGCCGGGGCGGATTGTTCCCCTGACCGCCCGCGGCATTGGCCACAATCCACAAGCCCACGAGCACGGATGTAAAAAACGCGAATCGCCGAAAGTGCCGAAAAGTGCCGACAAGTCGTACCATCTTCCACCGCCCTGAAAAGAAACTAAAATATGCTAAGTGGATACAATCGCCTAAGATCACTGGAATGTCAACTTTGAATGTCAACTTTGAGCAGCGCGGAAGGCCTTTTACAGTATTGGTCAGTAATTGCAGATTTAGTCAGTAGGGCGGCGGTGGCCGCCGCCGCCGCAGAACAGGCGAGCAGGAGCGAGTTGAGCCCCGATTAGCCGGCTCCTGCGGCAAAAGGCCTGTCCCGATATGTCGGGAGATTTCGGCTTCCAGCCTCAACAGGGAGCAAATATGGATTGCCTCGAGAACAGGGATGTTTTACCACAACGACACAACGGCACTGCTAATGAGGCGACGATCAACGAGCAACGGGGAATCTATAATCTAGAAGCCTGTGTCTCGCCGGCGCGGGTATATACCCCTGATGGGTGGTGCGGAGGTGGCTATAACCCGGCGATACGGGCCAATTATCGCGTGTTGGCGGTTGCCGCCCGGAGTAACAACCCGAACCTGCTCACGGGCGCGTTCGAGCGCATGGTTATCCGTGAATAATTGAAAAGGGTTGACAAAATGCCCGCTGACTACATAATGTGTGCATGAGGATCATCAAAGCCGCGACCATCCGGGAAATGGCCCGTGACCATCCGCAGGCGGAAATGGCTCTGGTGCGATGGTTGCGAATTGCCAAGGCGGCTCGCTGGAGGCACTTGGCGGAAGTGCGTACGGTGTTCCGAGCGGCTGATGAAGTAAAAGTGGCCACCGCCAGGACTGTGGTGGTATTTAATATTGGCGGCAATAAGTACCGCTTGATCGCCGCCATCCACTACAACACGGGCAAGCTGTACGTCCTTAGCTTCATGAGCCATCGGGAATATAGTTTGGATCGAGGGAAGGAGTCTTTATGAAAACGAACAAAAAATTGGAATTTCGGACGTTGCCAACGGATTACCCGGGGCTTGTCAATATGCTGCCCCCGCGTCCGATTCATGATCGTGTGGACTATCACAACGTCATGGAAGTGGTGCTTGCGATGGCTGGCCACCGCCTGACGCGGGATCAGGAAGATTATTGTGAACTTCTGTCGGATATGATCCTAAAATATGATCAGGAACATGGCGAACAATTGCCGGAGGGTACACCACTTGAGCGGCTGCGCGCGCTGGTGGAGATGGCCGACATGAGCGGATCGGATCTGGGACGGCTGCTGGGGAACCGTGGATTGGGGTCGAGCCTGTTGAAAGGTACCCGCGCACTATCCAAAGCACATATCCTTAAACTTTGCGGCCACTTTCATCTTTCAGCGGATTATTTTCTTTAGGTGTTTTACCATCCCGATCACGCGTATTTAAGCCGAGGTCATCGGGATAAACTCTGACACAACGACACGACGGACACGCACAAGGAGGTAGCGGATTTCAATGACCAATGAGCGCAAGAGCGAACAGCAGACAGCGTTCAGCGTGCAATGACCAAAGCAGGATGAACTGATATGATGTCACTCGCCCAACTACCGCCAATTCCGGATTCTAGATTCTGGATTCTGGATTCTAAAACGATGCCGCCGCAGCGTTCCAAACATTTTAAGCGGTGCGAAGGCACCGCGTCTCATTAAGGCCACCGTCCCGGCGCGCCGGGATCTCATTAAGGGCGACGCCGCAGGCCACTCGCCCGTCTCATTGTTCATTGAAGCGAAGCGCCCTTATCTCCCCAATAGTGTCCGGAATATTTTGTAATAATAATTTGGGCTGACTTGGTAGCGGAGGCCGCGTCCGTGCGTAGGTCGTAAGCCAACAGCGGTTGGCGAGGCTGGCGAGAGCATGGGCGGAAGATTTG
>JAJZVR010000274.1 GCA_021847065.1 Planctomycetota bacterium
TTGTCAAAAATGACTTTGATGTGTACCGCAAACTCATTGATGCAGCGGACATGAAAATGTGCCTTGAGCCATATACAGGCCCATTTAACACTATCGCGGCGGCGGCGTCCTGTGATCTAACAATGGGCGAATTCTGGAACTCCAGCCGCAACGGCATTGCCAGCAATGTGGCCGGCGCGGCCCGGGCGGATGGCCGCACGCTGGTCGGGGCGGAAACGCTCACCGGTGGCCCTGCCTCCAGCCGCATGACTGAGACTCCCGCTTTTTTAAAACCCGCATTAGACGGTGGCTTCTTAAGCGGGGTGAACCAGTGTTATCTGCACGACTGGGCGGAGCAGGCACTGAACAAACAATATAAGCCCGGCATCCTCATGGGATGGTGGGGCACGCATTTTGGTGAAAATCAAACATGGTTCAAGCCCGGCATAGCTTTCTTCACGTATATCAACCGCTGCCAGACCATGCTACAACAGGGATCCCAGGTGTGTGATATCTGCACACTTAACAGCGATCCACAGGCGCTTTCCGAAGATGCGTTAAGCCTGTCACAGTTTGAACATGCGACGGTACTCAACGGCAAAATCACATTACCGGATGGTCGAGCTTATGCGGTTATGCAGTTGCCGAATTCGTCGCAGATGCTGCCGAAGGTCGCACAAAAACTTCGCGAACTCGTTGCGGCAGGCGCAACGGTCATCGGCCCAAGGCCAACGCAGTCACCGAGCCTGACGGATTACCCGAAATGCGACAGCGCTGTTGCCGCAATCGGTCGCGCCGTGTGGGGCGATTGCGACGGCGTGCATGTCAAGGAGCACCGTTTCGGCAAAGGGCTGGTCGTATGGAATAAGCCAATGTCAGCGGTACTTACCGAGTTGGGAATTCAGCCTGATTTTTCCGTGGCGACTGCGAATAACGGGCGGCTTGTTATCCAATCGGCTATTTACGCCGCGCCCGGTGCGGGCCGAGAAGTGAATGTCACCGCATTGCTGCGAAGAAACGTGCGCCAAAACGGCGGCAAGAGCCTTTCAATGCGGGTTGATAATGCAGCGTTTGGTGGTGATCCGGCATACGGGCATGTCAAATATCTCACCGTGAAATACACGCTTGGTGGAAAGGCCGCCACCGCGCATGTTCCCGAAAATAGCAACCTGTCCGTACCATTTTTTTCCCTGACCGCCATACATCGGCACACACGGGACATGGACATTTATTTTGTTGTTAACCGATCCGACCAGATGGTCCATGCTGTGGCGTCGTTCCGGGTTTCTGGAAAAGTACCGGAATTATGGCAGCCAGATTCCGGAAGGCGTATAACCGATGGCGAATTCACCAACATTGATGGCCGCACGAATGTGCCGCTGACTTTGGGGCCGCTGGTATCGGTATTTGTGGTGTTTCGGCATTCTTCGGCAGGTGTGGATGCTGTAACGGCGGTCCGGCGTGATAGCCAGCCATCCAATAGCTCGGCTATTGACCTTACCGGCAACGGCCAATTCGATTTGCAAGCAGCCAAGGCGGGAAGCTATGAACTCGAATTCGCCTCAGGCCGGAAGCAGGTGGTGCATGTTCCATCTTTACCGATGCCCGAGGCGATAACCGGGCCTTGGAACGTCAGCTTTACTCCCGGCTGGGGAGCGCCCAAGCATGTGGTATTACCGAAGTTGATCTCGTGGACAGCCTCGGAGAATTCCGGAATTAAATATTTTTCGGGCACAGGCGTATATACCCGAACGATATCAATCCCGGCAGGCTTTATCGGCTCGGGCAAGCGCGTGATTTTGCATCTGGGATTGCTGCATAATCTGGCGCAGGTTTGGGTGAATGGCCATGATCTGGGGGTGCTGTGGCACGCGCCATTCAAGGTGGATGTCACAAGTGCCGTCAAAGCGGGAATGAATCGCATTCGGATTGCGGTTACCAATACCTGGGCCAATCGGCTCATTGGCGACCAGCAACATTCTTCAGGGTTGCACTGGGGATCCATGCGGACATCAGGTGAAACACTTCTGGGACAACCACTGCTTAGGTTTCCCAAGTGGGTGATCAATAGAACGCCTCGCCCGTCAAAACATTGCTATACGTTTGAGACATGGAATTACTATAGAAAAAATTCGCACCTGCACCCATCGGGACTTTTGGGGCCGGTAAGGCTGACCGCCAGCGCCCGAGTACCCGTACCGGCGGTGCAGCAATAAAATAGGCCGGAAAATCCGGCAGGAAATAAGACTTCTGACCCAAAGGCGCGTGCGGCATGCGGCCACGCTTCATGCGATGGCGGGGGCAAACGCGCGATGCAAATGGCGCTTGGCACCGAAGCCGGCGCAGGCTTTAAACCTGATCAGTCAGGACGATACGGATTTTGGAATCCGCAGTGAACGGCTGTTCCCCCATTTTTTTATTGTCGCTGTGATCGCCATACGTAATCCACCGATAAGCAATTACCAATCGCGATGTCGATACATTGACGATAAGGTTTCAATATTTCACGGATTCCCGGCATCAATGATCGATGACCAATGATCAAAGATCAGAATTCGGGAAGGCGCCGTGCGGCATCGTTTCGGAATCCAGAATCCACAATCCAGAAGCTGGAAGCCAGTGATGTCGTTGATACGCTATAGGAAGGAGCGGTAGCGCATAATGAAAAAAATGAGTGATGAATAATGAGTAAAACGATGGGGGTGATCCATCCCGGCGCGCACGGGATAAACTTCTTTCGCAGATTTTCCCAAAGCGGCGGAGCCGACAACCAAAAAGACTCACCACAAAGTTGGCACGAAGACACAAAGTATTCCCCGGCGCGGCGCTGCCACAATCACAATTTCACGCGGGGACGTGGGCTTCGCGGAGGTAACCCCTCTTGGCGAAGAGTGTTTAACTGTCAAGCTCGGCGACAGGATCGTCGGAATCGATAATTGCCCTTACCTTGCCGAGGACCTCATCGAGAATCTCTTCGGTGGCTTTGGCGACAAATTCGCATTCACGCTCTCGGAAATCAATGCTTTTAACCTGATCAGTCAGGACGACGCTGTTAATACTTTTTCCCGCCTTTTCCGGAAGGATTCCCGCTGGAACCGCAACGTCAAAGGGCCATGGCGTCTTGTTTGAGCTGACAGGACAAACCAGGGCGAAGTCGGTTTTTTGGGAAAAGGATGCCGTCGATAAGACCAGGGCGTAATGCCGATCCGCCAGCTCTCGTCGAGCTGATGGAGAAAAGTTAAGGTGTACAAAATCCCCGCGTTCCGGAAAATAGATGTGTCTGGCCATAGCGCATCATCTCTCAGAGAATCTCTCGCCCGACGCTCCCGGTGATTTGCTGGCGATGGGGATTGGCGGTGGTACAATGCCGGAGCAGTGAGGAGAGCTTGTAAACCCGCCGCTGACGCTTTTTCTGAATTAACAACCCCTTACGCCCGGGAGTAAGCGTAACCCGAGAACCAAGTTCCAAGCCCATTTGATCGGCTACGGATTTTGGAATCCGCAGTGAACGGCTGTTCCCCCATTTTTTTATTGTCGCTGTGATCGCCATACGTAATCCACCGATAAGCAATTACCAATCGCAATGTCGATACATTGAGTATACCCATGCTTGCCCGGTCCGGCAACTGGGAGACTATCCACAGGTTTTGTTGCTGTACTGGTCAGGTGCGCCAGTGAAACCATATTGTGTCTTATGAAATGAAAGGAGTTCATCATGGAATGATCCGTTAGCCATGTAGCCAACTGGGCCTTATCGGGAGCAATCCTTGGCGACGAAGGCCCGATCTCCGGCAAAACCTTTTGTGATCCCCACATCTTGCCGGGCGGCGGGGCTGTTGTCGCGGGCGTCATCTTGGCCGCTGGCCCTCCGCGATGTGAGCTAATATTCATCATTCTCCGGGCTGCGGGAAATTTTCTCAGCGACGATTTTACTCCATTCGGAAAGAATCGACGCATCAGCGCCGGCGGCAACAAGGCATCTCCGAACCGCCCCCATTTCCGATTTCAACCTCGGAAATCGCAGCAGCAGTTCCGCCAAGTCTCTGCGGTCAGTGTACGATTTCGGGTTTCCCCGGCGCCGATGAAAGGCAAGAACTTTCCCGGCAATGAGTTCCTCCGGCGAAACCACCAGCACACCCTTCACGCATCGAGAGGCAGGCAGCGCGCTGACGAGGCGAATATCCACCAGATGCCGACTCCCCGACTTCTGTTTCTGGAATATTCTATACCCGCGACCATCACCAACAGCGCGAACCCGCACCGCTATGCGGAACTTGCGTGTCAATAGATCGCATAATTTTCGGGCCAGTTCCTCCGCGTGGATTGAAAGCACATCCACATCCTGCGTCATTCGCGGTTCATTCACATAGGCATTAACGGCCTGCGCGCCGAACAACGCATAATCCTCCTGACCCTTTAGAAACTCAAAGACAGCTTCCTGAATAGTAGCCAACGGCAGGCGTTCCCGCATTGCGAACTCCTGAAACGAGATTGATCCGTCACCAAACATACAATAATATTTTCGTCGATCAGGCCACAAAAGGAAAGCCTATCCCGCAGTCTTGTATTAATTGGGCGTGGCAATTTTTCCGGGCTGGGGTGAAATCGCCGCAAAAAAGACCATCTGCGGCATGTCCCGGGACCTTCCCGAAGGGCCTAAGCGGGTGAGAATCCCGATAGCAATCGGGACGCTCCCAGAGGTGCCCGAAAAAATTGCCACGCCCTATTAATTCAATAGTCTTGCGCCTTTGGGCTTGGCTGATACATTGGCGTGGTGCTCTTGAAAACTTGCCTGTCCAAAGGGCGATCCGGGGATGGTTACTGCGATTAATCGCCAATGCCCTGCGAATTGCTGGAACGCCAGCGCTCGCTGCGCATGGAGGCCCGCGAATTCCGCCGATACGGTACAGAAGATTTTCTTGACACCCTTCCGGCTTGGCGCGACGGATAGCTGACCACCCTTCATTGCCAGTGCTCTCGGCAATGCCACGGTCCATGGCTTTACCGGTACATTCCCATGGGCCAGATCAGCCATAATGCATTTTGTCCCGGCATTCAGCAGC
>JAJZVR010000275.1 GCA_021847065.1 Planctomycetota bacterium
GTTTTCGAATAACCCTTCAGCAGGATGCACTGATCCGGCAGCAGGGGGGCAATGCTGTGGTGCTTCTGGTAGCAGAAGGCGTCATAAATTTCATCGCTTAGCACCAGCAGATTATGCTTTTTCGCAATTTCCGCGGCGGCCTGTAATTCCGCCGGCGTCAGGGCGATGCCGGTGGGATTGTTGGGCGAACACAAAATCAGCATTTTGGTGCGCGGCGTGATGGCCGCTTCAATGCGTTCGGGGTGCAACCGAAAATCCGGATAGCTGTTTACCGGCACGGGCACAGCACCCATGAGGCGGGGAAGATGTTTGTACATGACAAAGTAAGGATCCAGAAAAATGACTTCATCGCCCGGATTCAACGTGGCAAACATCCCCAGCATGATTCCCGCCGAGGTGCCGGAGAGTATCAGCACGCCCGGATCGCGCCAGCCCGTGCTTTCGCAAACGTCCCGGCGGATCGGTTCAATAAGTTCCGTAATGCCCTGCGTGGGGGTGTATCGATTTTTGCCCGCCCGGATGGCTTCAATGGCCTTTTCCTTAATCGGGTCCGGCACATCAAAATCCGGCTGGCCGATCGATAAATTAATCGGGTCTTTGAGTTTCGCGGCCAGATCAAAAACTTTGCGAATTCCGGATGCGTCAATCTCCAACGCCCGCTGTGCAATCCAAGAGGCAGGATTAAAAGTGCCGGCGGAGTCAGCCGGTGCTGAAGTAGTGGATAGAGTCATACATTCCTCAACGTATTATCAACAAAATCGGTACAAATAACCGCGAGAATTCCGCCCGGCTACCGGGTCAGAATTCCCAACTTTATTGTAGCGTAGGTTAGAAAAACTTGCCCCATTGCGCCACTATTCATCAAATTCCTCGTCCCGGTGCGCTGGGGCGCCATCCGCAGTCCACCAGCGTTGCTGAATATACTGAATTCCCCGTTGATCGTTGATCGTTGATCGTTGTTCGTTGTCGAAAAGTCTGCCGCCTTGAACTGGTTCCCGACAAAAACCGGTACGCCTCAGTCTTGCTCCCGGTCGAGCGTGCTTGACAATTCCGCCATTGAATAGAACATAGCGTAATACTTTCAAGGCCGGGTGAGGTACGCGGGTACAACCATTGCGCCTGAAAAACCAGCGAAACGAGGAAACACGTTATGGCTATTGGCGGTATTACACCCGGTGCATCGGCGCAGGCTTCGGCGGGAGGCTCAGAGCGTACCTATCGCCTTCCATTTACCATCATGACCGTTCTGTTTTTCATGTGGGGATTCATGACCGTCTGGAATGACATTCTCATTCCGCGCTTCAAGGAAGCCTTCACACTTAACTATTTTCAGGCCATGCTGATCCAATTCGCTTTTTTCGGAGCCTATACCGTTGGCTCACTGATCTATTACCTCATTTCCATGTTCTGGGGTGATCCGATTAACCGTATCGGTTACAAAACCGGTGTGATCATCGGTCTGCTGGTCGCGGCCTGCGGATTTATGTTGTTTTATCCGGCGGCCATCTTGATTTCCTATCCGTTTTTCCTCGTCGCTTTGTTCATCGTGGGCCTGGGATTTGCCATGCTGCAAATCGCCGCCAATCCTTACATTACCATTCTGGGTCCGGAACGTACCGCCTCAAGTCGGCTGAATCTTTCGCAGGCATTTAATTCCTTTGGCACTACAATCGGCCCGATTATTGCGGGTTGGCTGATTTTCAAGGTGTTCAACGGACCGGGCAGCCATGGGGCGCAATCCGTGAAGATTCCATATTTGTGCGTAGGCGGCGTATTTCTGGTGCTGGCGGTCTGCTTTATGTTTGCGCATTTGCCGAGCTTCACCAATACTGAACACGTCACCCGTGGTGCCGGGGCGTTGAAACATCCGCATACCGTTCTGGGCATGTTGGCGATTTTCATGTATGTCGGCGGCGAAGTATGTGTGGGCAGTTCGATTATTAACTATTTGAACCTGCCCAAGCTTGGCGGACTTAGCCACGAAGCGGCGTCTAAGTTTCTCGCGTTTTACTGGGGCGGGTTGATGATTGGTCGGTTCATGGGGGCCTTTGCGCTAAGCGATGTGCGCAAGAAATTGCGAAATACCGTGGTCATTTTGCTTCCGGTCTTGGCGTTCGGCACCATCTGGGTTCTTTCTGGCCAAGCCAATGCTCTGCATTACGGGGTCATGCTGGCGATAATGCTGGTCGCCTTTTTTCTCGGCGCTTCCAGCCCGCAGCGGATGCTGGCGCTATTCAGCGTTATTATCCTCGCGCTGCTGCTCACGGGCATGTTGTCCTCGGGGGCGGCGGCGATATGGGCGATTCTCGGTATCGGCTTGTTTGATTCGGTCATGTGGTCGAATATATTCTCTCTGGCTATTGACGGCTTGGGGGCGCTGAAAAGTCAGGGGTCTTCCCTGTTGGTGATGGCCATTCTCGGTGGGGCATTGCTGCCGCCGCTGCAGGGGATTGTGGCTGACCACATGGGGATACAGTTTTCATTTATCGTGCCGATGATTTCCTATGTGTATATCGCATTTTATGGCCTGTATGGCTACCGCGCGGGCAAGCCAAAGACCGAAGCGCCAATCAGCAATGCTGGCGATTTATCCGCGCCGGTCGGCGGCTTGTAGGCGGTAGCGGCCTTGCGCAGTCGGCCAGTTTTTTGCACGGGCTTCTGCACGCGGGCATACCGTCGCGGCTTGCTTGTATTGTATAAATCCCGGGGGGCAAACCAGCATGGCGTTTTTCCGCGTGGGGCGGTGCCATCGACTCTGTGCCAATTGATTAACTGCGCATTTGGCGGAATTCTGGATTCTGTGTAAACTGAGAACGTTATATTTGTTGTGAGGATAATGTTATGACACAAACGCTAACCGCTTCCGCTAATTCTTCCATTGATTCCCTTAAATCTCTGGCCACGCAACTTCGAATAGATTCCATCCGCTGCACCACTGCCGCAGGCTCAGGCCATCCGACATCATCCATGTCCGCCGCTGATCTCATGGCCGTACTGATGGTGGAGCATCTGCGGTATGACTGGAATAATCCGCATGGCCCGAATAATGATCGCCTGATTTTTTCCAAAGGCCACGCCTGTCCGTTGCTGTATTCAATGTACAAAGCGGCGGGGGTGGTAAGCGATGCTGAATTGTTGCGCTTGCGCAAAATGGATAGCAATTTACAGGGGCACCCCAATCCGCATGTACTTAAATGGGTGGATGTGGCCACCGGATCGCTGGGGCAGGGAATTGCCAATGGCGTGGGAATGGCATTGAATGGCAAATATGTAGATAAACTGCCATATCGCGTGTGGGTGCTTCTCGGCGACAGTGAAATGGCCGAAGGCTCTGTGTGGGAGGCCTTTGATAAAGCCTCCTATTACAACCTCAACAACATGATTGGCATATTGGATATGAACCGCCTCGGACAGCGTGGCGAAACAGATCTGGGCTGGAACAGTCCGGAATATGCGGCTCGGGCACGGGCGTTCGGCTGGCACGCCATCGAACTCAATGGCCATGACATTCCAGCGATTCAAGCGGCTTACAAAGAAGCTCTCGCACAAACCGACAAGCCCGCCTGTCTGATTGCCAAGACTGAAAAAGGCGCGGGCGTTTCGTTCCTCGCCAACAAAGAAGGCTGGCATGGCAAATCACTTTCCGCGGATGAAGAGAAAAAAGCACTGTTGGAATTGGGCCAACCCACAAACCTGATATTCAACGTTGCCAAGCCGGAGGACAAAAAGCCCGCCCGCGATGGCCAGGCATTGCCGTTGAAACTCCCAGTGTACCCTCTGGGCAGCAAAGAAGCGGCCCGTAAAGCTTATGGCGATGCCATTGCCGCCATTGGCAACCATGATCTGGATGTCATTGTGCTTGATGCGGAAGTATCCAATTCAACGCATGCCGATGAATTTAAAAAGGCCCATCCGCACCGGTTCTTTGAAATGTTTATTTCTGAACAGCTCATGGTTTCCGTGGCCACGGGTTTTGGTGTATTGGGCAAAAAGGCTTTTGCCTCCACGTTTGCCGCATTTTTCACGCGGGCGTTTGATCAAATCCGCATGGGAGCTATTTCCAACGCGACAATTCGTCTGGTGGGTTCACATGCGGGCGTAAGCATCGGGCAGGATGGCCCCTCACAGATGGCCCTGGAAGATATTGCCATGATGCGGGCGGTTTTTGAAAGCACTGTATTATATCCCAGCGACGCCAATCAGACCGCCAAACTCACCGCTCTGATGTGCCAGCAGTCTGGTATTTCCTACATGCGTACCACGCGGGAAAAATTGCCCGTAATTTATCCGCCGGATGAAGAATTCAAAATTGGCTCAAGCCGGGTGGTAAGAAAATCCTCCCAGGACAAGCTGACCATTGTGGCCGCTGGAATTACCCTCCATGAATCCATTAAAGCCTGTGACGCGTTAGCCAAAGAAGGTATCAATGCGCGGCTCATTGATCTCTACTCGGTTAAGCCGGTGGATGTGCAAACCCTGCATCAGGCCGCCGATGAAGCCGGCAATAAAATGATTGTGGTGGAAGATCACTGGATTGAAGGCGGCTTGGGAGACGCGGTGCTCGACGCATTCGCTCAGTCCCGCGCATCACACCCCACAGTGGTCAAGCTTGCCGTGCGGCACATGCCCGGATCAGGAACCCCGGCAGAATTGCTCGCTGCCGCCGGTATCGATGCCGCCGCCATCATCGCCGCCGCCAAAAAACTGGTTTAACCCGCGGAAGTCCGGCGACAAAATAGATGCGTGAAATCAGCGTCCTGATTTACCGTTGAATCATTTTTCTCGCATACACATCCGGATTGGTGATATGGTTGCCGTGGATCAAAATATTGCGGGAATTTTTAACCACAATGGATGCGTGCGGTAATTCTCCAAGAAATGCGGGCTTTTCCGGGCCGGTCATCGCATTATTAACCATTGAACAGCTCCGGGCCCATTGCATAAACACATCCCCGGCATAGTTGGAAATAAAGCGATTATTCCGGATGGTGATATCCGCATTGCCGATGG
>JAJZVR010000018.1:0-14639 GCA_021847065.1 Planctomycetota bacterium
TCCGGCGGAGAGGCGAATATTTTCGATGGTGCAGCAAACAGCGCATCAAGCTTGGCGATAAACGGTTCATCGCCGCCATAAAGATCAATAAGCCCCTGCACATCCTGCATGACATTGAACGTAGCCTGCCAGGCATCGGATTCGGTGTAATCATGCCAGTATTCCTGATCCGGCCTGAATGGCGTGCGCCAGGATCCATCTTCAAGCTTACCGCGCATAAAACCGGTGTGGGGATCAAAAAGATTCTTATAGTTCCGGCCTAACTTATAAAACATTCTGGCGTCTTCATGTTTACCGAGCAACTCGGCCATGGCTCCCATGCACCAGTAGTCATAAGCAAAGTCCAATGTGCGGGATACGCTTTGTGCACCCGGTGCGGATGCCACATACCCCAGTGTGCGGAATTGCTCCTGCAATGCCTTGTTGTTATTGGCGGTGGCCCCGACCATCGCGGTATCCCGCATGGCCGCATACACCGCCTCCACATCATAATTCCGGAAGCCACGCACGTAAGCCCCGGCAATCATTCCCACGACATGAAATCCCGTCATGCACCAGGTTTCATTGCCCCACAAGGGCCAAACCGGAAGGGAATGCTGATTTAGTTGTTTATAATCCGCCAGCAGCGTTTTAATCACATCGTTGGTGCGTTGGGGCTGCATGAGCATCATAAACGGAAACTCACCGCGGTAAATATCCCAGATCGACATCGTGGTGTAATTGGTAAAGCCCGGATTGGCATGATTTTTGCCATCCTCACCGCGCAATGTTCCATCCACATCGTTAAATGTGGTCGGGCCTATCATGCCGTGATAAGCACTGGTATAAAATGTCCGGCTAAGCTCCGGTGCGACAAGCTGAGCCTCCAAGACGCCAAGGGCTTGATTCCACTGTTCAGATGCCGCAGTCGCCACCGCGTCAAAATCCCAATGAGGAATCTCCGCCGCGAGATTTTTTTTAGCTCCGTCAACTCCCGTTCCGGAAATTCCCGTGCGTACCAGCAGTGGATGGTCCGCATTTACAACCGGATGATCCCATTGGAAGATGGCTTTGATTTGGACCCCGGAAAAATGCTGCGGTTCAGAGGCTGTGCTCTTTGCAACAAGGCCATCCACCATTACCTCAAACGATTTAATTGGAGCGCTGAACTCCATGGCAAAGTAGGCTTCTCTGTTCCTGGCCCAGCCGTGACTATAACGTTTCCCGCTGATCCGGGTGGGACTTTCGATCGTTAATTCGGCGTAATAGGCGGTATTACCCAAACCATGCACCAAATCCAGAATCATTCCACAGGATGTGTCCGCGGGCAACGCCGGGTACGTATAGCGATGCATGCCACAACGCGTGGTGGCGGTAAGTTCAGCCTTGACCTGCGGCGTTTGCAGATACACACTGTAGTAGCCGGCCCGGACCACTTCATGCTCATGTGAAAAATGCGAACGATAGCCCGACTTCCGCATGCCTGAAACCCAGCCTGAATTAGGCCCAAGCGCTTCGATTTGCGACTCGTGCTGCTTCCCCACAACGCCGCAATCCCAATCCCTGCCAGTGCAAAGTGTAGCGGACGTATCGACATGCGCTGGTCTGGTGACACCGGGTACCCAACTCCAATTTCGTCCTTCCACCATCGGCATAAGCAACACATCCCCCAATTCCATGGCACCGGTACCGGAGATGTGTGTGTGGCTAAACCCAAAAACAAAATTGTCCGGATAATGGTAGCCACCGCAATGGTCCCAGTTATATATGTCCCATTTTCCATTCCATTTTGGCTCCGGCGGACCGGCTGTGTCCGGACTGAGTTGAACCAGGCCAAACGGCGTCGTCGCTCCCGGAAATGTATGCCCGTGCCAACCCGTGCCGATGATCGGATGCGCAAGACCGGCAAATCGCCTTGATGGCGTGCCGTTGGAGACGGATTCCGTGGAACCATTGGCGGTTTGCATGCCCGGCTCGGTGGCGTAACCGGTCGTCGGTGATCCCAGTGACGCTGCTGTTGCCGCTGCCGCACAAACCTTCAAGAAATCGCGCCGCGCAAGATCATTAGAAAAATAAATACTCATCATCAAAACCCAATTATAGCCCTATTCACAACCTAGTCAAGAGTACTTGTAGTATATTTGCGCAAATCACGTATACCATGACGCAAAAACCAAGATCGTTCGCCCATTCCTGGATTTCATTTTTTCACCTCCCCACTTTCAAGATGCCCCAGTTGGCGGGTTGCAGCCGTGCTTCGCCGGGAATATCGCTGACGATACTGGCGTTTTTGTTACTCCAATACAGCCGTTCCACGGTCTTGGTACCGTTGCCCACAAGCACCCCGATATCGCCCAAGGTTTGATAACCCGGTTCCGGGATCGGCATGGCAAGCAGCGACAGCGGCGCGGATATTTCATAATTCAATCCGCTCTGATAAAGATGAATCCGCTTGCTTACGTTCAGCACCTGATCAAATTCAACTTTTCCAATCGGCGATTGAAACAGATAGTGTTGCGTCGCGGGGATCCCTTCGGCCACCTCGCGATACAGCACGGCAACGGTCTTCCCCTGAATACGTGTAACCAGTAAACGCTCATCACCCCGTATGGGCGCGCGCTGCCGGTTAAAGCCGGGCCTCCCGCCGTTGGTGCTCAGCATGATATCCAAAGCTCCGCCGCCCTTGAACAGCAGCGCCGGCGTCGATGGCCCATGCGCCAGCAGGTGGGAATGATCCGTTTTCCAACAGGCGTAGAGTTTGCCATGGGAGATGGTTATCGCCGCTTTGATGCGCGGACTGATTACCGCCCAATCGGCGGTGGGAAGGTTCCAGTCCGCCATTGTCAACGTGAGCTTTGGCGCACGTCGGCGGATTGGCACGACCAGCGTTGGCCGGCCTTTCCGCAAGAGCGGCGGGATCAGCATTTTGGGCTTGCCGGCGTTCATGGTTGCGGTGATATGAAACACGCCAAAATTGCGGCGGCGGACGGATCCGAGTCCCAGCACCCGATAAATGCTCATATCATCCTTGCCCGCAACCACATAAACCTTGCCACTGGCGGTCTGGGTAACGGTATTGAAGAAGTCTTCATCAACAAAGCTGTAGCCGTCACACAGCGTTCCGCGATGATTCAACGCGGGGTTGGCCCCGCGCATGGGATGGTCGCGCACATCACCGCCCAAGGTCTGCACAAATAACCCGTCGGTGGTCATGACATACATGGAACCTTTTCCTCCGTTGGTGAAGAAGAGCCAACCGGCCTGCCCCTTGCGCGGATGTACCAGCGGCCCCATGTAGAGCGTGCCGGTAACCCACTGCCCGGGCTTTTTCGGGGGACCATAATCATAGCCGTGATACGGATACGTCCATTGCAATCCTTTACCGCGCAGATAGCCTTGGCAAGGTGTAAAATTCCATGCGTGATTGCCCCATCCGCCGGGAGTATCCACAATGTGGCCCTGTGAATCCATGATTAATGTACCGCCATTGAAGCCTTGGTCAACGGACGCATAGGAAGATAGCCGCGCCAGCGGCTTTAGGGTTTTAAGATTGTAAATGGGCACGCCCGCGGCGTTAATTTTCGGTGCAGGCAGATAACCATTGTTCACCCGCCATCCGGTTATCGCCAGATTGGGTTGTACATAGAACGCCCTCATTTCACAATTGGAAAACCCGCCGATACGGCCGCGCCACCATGGCTTGGCCGACGGCCTGGTTCCAAATTGAAATTCATCGGGTTCCATGAAACCGTCGCCATTGATGTCGGACCATATCCACGGAGTGCCGTCGGGATAACGGGCGAAAAGGTTCTTGATCGCGGCGGCATATTTCGCATTGGGCGGAAAGGTGCCGCCGGTGCCTATTTCGCCAAACATCGCTACAGGCCGGGCCACCGGGCCATCCCATAGCCAGATCGCATTGCTGGCGATGAGATAACGATGGCCTGCGTACTGCATGATCCGCAATGGCAAGGACTGGCCGACCCACGATGTAGCCATGTTGTCGCAACGCATAAGCACTTTACGATGCTCCGGATCCGGCAGATAAGAAAAAGTCCGAGAATATGACTGAAATCTTGTCCGGCGTGGAAAAAGTACCGGAATATCCACCAATCGGCTGGTTCCTGTTTTCCAGTTCAGCTTGAATATCATCACGCCGTCGGTCGCTCGTTCCTGTCGTTGAGAATATAGAAATAACGACTTGTCCTGCGGATCAATGGACCCGCCGCCGCCATACTGCGGACCGCCGTAAATAGCCTTTAAGAATTTTCCAGTGGCAAAATTCCAAAAACTGATGCGTTTGGGAATCATGGTATTCTCCGCCACCCAAAGCACGCCATGAGGATCAAAGGCAAATCCATCCGGACGATCCATCCGCTGGGGATTATATACGCCGATTTGTGCGCCGCCCGGTTCCCCGATGGTACGCAGAAACCTGCCGTGCGGTGAAAATACCTTGATCTGGTTGCTGCGGCCCCAGTCGGAAATCACGATGTCGCCATTGGGGGCTATTTTAACGCGCTGAGGATTATCCAAATGGGAATGGATAAGGGTTTGTTCCCCGCTGAGCCGCCCGGTGGAAAAATTCAGATTGAAGCGTTTAAGTTGCCTGCCCATCAGCACCAGCAGCCGCCCTTTGTTGTCAAAGGCCACGCCGCGCGTGGGCTTGGTCTGGTTGTCCACCAATATCTTTCCGGTGCGCACATTGACCACCAGCAGATCACTGCGGGTGGTGTCGAAAAGTCGTTTTTTCTTATTTAGCAGAACATTGGGCCAGTTATCCGCATTGCTGATCACAGCAATACCGTTGTACACCGCCAAATCAAGAAACGTCCATCCGGAAACCTGCGGATGGCCCGGTGAGCGGTTGAGTTGCCCAAAATGGGCGATATAGCCCCATCGGCCGTCCGCCATCCAACCCATCAGCGCATTACCATTGATGGAGTAAGCTGCGTAATGAGAATCGGGACGCGTTCCATTATCCCGTGTCAGCGCATAGGCGCCGGACCATGGTGGAAGCTGCGAGGGTGATTCGCCGGCCACCTTTTGGCCATCCAATTTCGTCCAAATAATGGAATAACCCGTCTCCGCCAAACTTGCGGAAATCATCATCCGCGGCGCGCCGTGTGAATTTACCGGGCAACCCAGGCCATGCGGCAAAGGCAGACAAGCATCAGGCGAGCGATGGTCGCTAAGCCAGGCCCCGCTGCCATCGGAGGTCCGCCAAGGCGGATTGCCTGGGCTGTACACGGAGAATTCATAACGCAGTTTGACAGCGGAATGCGTCAGCCCCACGGCACTATAGATTCCGGGCGGACAGAGTGTGCGCACAAAATGCCATTGCTTAATGGTTTTGTCGGGAGCTTCCCAGCGGCCATCATTGTAACCATGCCAGACGATCGTGCTTTCGCCGGCCGGCATCAACTGATCACTGATCAGGTTGCGCACACGCCGGCCCCGGGCATTATTAATCACGATGGTAACACGCTGCGGTCGCGGCAGGGAAAGATCAATGCGCATACCGCGCACGCTGGAGTGAAAATTATGCAATGGAGCCGGTGCCATCGCTTGCGGAGCAGATTGTGCGTGCTTCGCACAGCCGACCATAGACATCATCACTGCCGTAATTAACCATCGCAATACAATGGTGTCAGTTGATTGCGGGTATCGTTTTATAAAATCAGATCGTTTCGCCGTCATGATTTCTAATGGTGCCTTTCATTAAGTTAGGCGGTCTTTCCCGGTACAACCGGCTGCTACCGCTGAAAACCAAACCGCAATTCATTGGACCAGTGGCGAAGCCATCCCGGATGAAACGTCATGTCGTTGGGCTTGGATACACTTCGATTACGCGAGAGTTCAAAGCCCATTCCATCGCTTAAGTTCACACGGAAGGTGAATTTAATGGTTTTACCCGCATCCAGACGCTGTTTAACCAACGGAATTCGGGACCACGGAATGGCGCATTCAAATATACGGGTATCGGCGATGCGCTTGATGATCAGCTTGCCGTGCTGAACGGATCCATTTTTTTCGTAACGTTGGGCTGGCTGACGCGGGAAAAAGTTGATCATTGGCATGCCGGGACGCAGCAGTCGCCATATCTGGGTTCCACCGCCATATTTCGCGGCAACCTGGTTGAGGGCGAATTCATAATTAGTATCCGCAAACGAGGTGTATTGCGGCATCGTGCCCGGCGGGTAGGGGTAATAGCCGGTCAGTTTGACATCGTCCGGTGGAACAACATTAAATGCCAGTTGGATATTATCCGTCTGGCTGGCCCGATTGCCGCAGCCGCACGGCAGCACCGGCCCCCGCCGATACGTGTAATGCGGCACACCTTTGGGCCAGATCAAGGTGGTCCAACCGATAATTTTTCCCTGGGCATTGCGCCTCGGAGCGTATACCTTGTTGGGAAAGAAAAATGAATTTGTGACTTTTTTAGACAGCGGCCACCGCAGTGTGCCGGCACACGGCGTATCGTCGGCAACCTTGCCAAGAAAATAGAAATACTTTTTTCCATACGCCAAATATCCCACCGCGAAGCCTGGTTTAACGGTGGTGGGGAACGGTTTGGTTACGTCCCAAACCGACGCCGGCATTTTTCGCATCAGCGCGATCAGGGTGGATCGACCGCTGGCCGGCACGGCCATGGCCTTACCGACTCCGGTCCACCCCAACCAGGCCCGCTGCTTAAGCGTCATCCTATCGGCACCGACGGTCATGGGCTGCGGCAGCGCGCCGCGCCACGCGGCCAGATTGCCATTGATGACCATGTGCCGCCGGGCAATCACATTGCAGTGCATAGCCTCAAGGTGCGTTACCGATCCGGATTTTCCGGCGTTAAAAACCGCCCGCAGAAAATAGGTGTTGGATGGCACTGCCGCGCCACCCGTCACCGGCACATTAACCTGAAGGGTTTGATTAGGGCCGATGCGCAGGTTTCGCGTCGGCTCACCCATCCGCAGGTGCCCAAGTTTTACATGCAAAACGCCGGTGATCGGTCGGTTGAGAACGTCGGTAATCGACAGCCGCAGATAGGGGTGTTCGGAAAGCGGATATGTCATATCGTGGGCGATAATTTGCACTGGGTCGATTCCCTGTATCCGGGCGGCTTTAATGGCCGCAAGCAGCTTATCGAATGATTCCGGCTTACCATTACCACGGAGGTAATATCCGCTGGTATTCAGCGGCACCACCAGTCGATTGCGTACTGCGGGAATCCGGTTGCCGTAACAATCAAACAACGCATACGCCGGATTCGCGGCAATCAACATGCGCGCATCGTGATGAATTTTCACCGCGCGATACAGGGCGCTTTTGTCCTCCAGTTTTCCGGTAACAATGACGGTTCCACCGTAGGGATTGGATCGTCCGGATTTATCCTTCACCCCCCCGAATACAAACACCCACGGCAGGCCGTTGCGAAAAAGAATCTTCTTAAATGGGCGATCCCCCATGAAGTGGGCAAGAGCCGCAACACCGGCGGCGGAATCCAGGGCCTCCGTGGTCATGATGGGGTGAACACTTCCATCGGCGGTTCGCGCATGGCTGTAAACTAAATAAGAGCAATGCACTTCCATGATACCCATAACCCGGCCATAACCCGCCGCACGCCATGATCCTAAAATCGCGGGCATCAGGTTGGCCGCATTGCAAATCCAGCTTTCGGTATCCCATATCCGCACCGGCCCGTACGCCCCGCGACGATCACGCCACATGGCCAACGTGCTGTGCGAGTTAAGTCCCTGGTAATGTTCGCTGCAATAGTTGAAAATGGGAAGGAATCGGTTACGCCCACCGCAAAACAGATTGTCTATGGCGTTTTGGGATGAATCCGTGCCGCCCACAAGCACACGCACATGTGCCAGCTTGCGCGCCTGCAATACCCCTGCGGCCATGGCGCGATAGGCCTGGCGGTAACGTGGAATGTCTCCCAGCCAGCCGGAAATGCCGCCGCCCTGCCACGGCTCGTTATACAGACACCACGCAGTGATTGGGCCGTGCGGATAACCATATTTTACGGTAAGCAAGCGAACAAAACGCGTGAAATCCGGATCGGATGACGGCAACCAGGTGGTACCGTTGTATCCACCGACCATTTGATTTTTACTGTTAAGCCGATGCCGCCATTGTCCCAACGGCTGTGGGCCGCCAGTATCCGCGCCCAACATGATCGTGATATGATGCTTCCAGAAAGTCCGCAACACGATCCCTTCATGGGCCATCCATTGATTGAAGCCGGAACTGGTCGTGGGATGGTACGAAACAAACATACGCACGGCATGAACACCGATGCGCTGAAGAAACGCGGGACTGGTGACATCCAGGGTCTGCACGGGAAATTCCGTGGAAACCCAGTCCGGTCGCCTGACCCGTACCACATCCGCCGCCATGCGTTGCCCGAAACCAGGAAAAACGGCCACCAGCCGGTAGCCTCCGAAGGTCTCCGGCAGCGGTGCTGCGACCGTGATATTTTCAAAACCATGCGGTGCCAGCGACACGTTCATCGGCACGCATCCGACAATGCCCAAGTTATGCGCTACCACCCGAAACTCGTGCGAACGGGGTTGTAGAAACTTGTAGTGCACCACTTCCAGCATGGCACGGACAGCCAGTGCTTTATTGGTTTGGTTGGTGAACTGAAACGTCATTCGGCACGGTTGGCCGCGATAGAACACATTGGCAGGCTCACTGGAGGAAATTTCCTCCACACGCCATGTGGCGGCCTGTTGCCCCGGCATAAAACCTGTTACCTGGCTGATCGAAAAGCCGGGAACCGCAAGATTTTCCTGCGGATGGTACTGGTCCGCCCACGGCGTGGCGGCATCACATGCCCTGCCCGTCGCCAGAATCAGAAAAACTAAAGCCCAACAGGCCGATGCCGGTCTCCGCGTATATTGACGCATAAACGCGCCACGCACCCATAATTTCATACTTTATTTCCTATCAATCAAGCGTGCCTGCCCAGTGGCGTGAAACTTTCCCGTAACCGTTCACGGGGGGGGCCTCGATAATTTGTGGTGCATCCCGATGTATCGGGATTACCTGCATTCATTACCACGGCAGACTTGAAAGTCCGCACCACAAGGAAAGCCTCGGAATGAAAGCCTGCCCGTGAACGGTTACACTTTCCCTTACCATACGGAAGTTCCCGGAGTAATCGTCGACATTTTGAGCAAAGGAGTATTGGTCTGGGTAATGCCGAGAGAAGGCGGTGAAAGTGTGATTGCACGACGGCCATCCATTGTGCCTCGGTCATGGGGCCAGAGTGAAATAGTTTCCGTACCAAACGAAATTACTGCTGCTGCCCGGCGGGATGAGGAAAGGTTTGGTTACCCCGGAAGCGTGCCCGTCGGCAAACAACACATTCAGCACGCCGCCGCCGTCGTGAATTGCATTGCCATCCATGCCGGTCAGGCGCGGATTTCCGGGAAAAGGGATTACGTCACAGGCGTCATAAACCGCATTGGTTCCGTCCTGCATCAACATGATTTGCGAAGGAAGTATTCCTCCCGTCGGATTGGTCAGACGCGATGGCGGTTGATTGAACCAAAGGGCACCCATATAAGTTTGCGGGTCACTGGGTAGGGGATAGGGCGCGGTGGGGGACAGGCCCATGCTCGCATTACTGTTGAACATGGTGAACGATGGATTAAAATGGTATTCATACATATAGTTTGGTGGATTTGGCGCGCCATCCCATGCTTCAGTAGCCATCGCGTAAGAGCTAGAAAATCGTTCTATTGACGGACAGATGTAAACCATCGGCGAGCTGATGTATCCATTGGCCAATAATGCGCCCTTTGGCAGATATACATGTCCACCGGACGTCGAGGGCACTCCTCCGCCGGGCATTTGGAATATCACACTGCCCGGACTTATTCCGTTCACCGGAACAAACTGACCGGCACCGCCGCCATATCCCCCACCAGCCCCCGGCGCAAAACCTTGGTGTTCATTGGCCCAGTCAAGCATGGCGATACCGATTTGCCCTTGGTTGCTGGAGCAGACTATGGCATTGGCCAGTGATCGGGCGCGGACCAGCGCCGGCAGCAGCAACGCGATAAGAACCGCAATAATGCTGATGACTACAATGAGTTCCACGAGTGTAAACCCCGACCTCAAACTTCTCGCAGATGATATCGGGAAGGGTCCGCGCCGTTTCATGTTGTGGGCTCCTTAAGCCGCAGTGCCGTGAAAAAAGGGAAGGGCCGATATACCAATCCATCGGCCCTCCCGTAATGATCCATTTATCAACAGATTCTCAATTCGTAAAATCACGGACACCTTCGCCTCAGAGCCAAAACCGACCTCACATATGGTCCCCGACTCTGCCGCCATGTTAAATCGTCTTCCGCCGCTTCAGCAGCAGCAAGCCTAATCCGCCCGCCGCCACCAAGCCCAAGGTGGCCGGATCCGGAACGGCGGCGGCGGATGATCCGCTGACGGCAAAAATTCCGGTTGTTGTTGTGCTTGGAGCCTGCGTGAACGTCAAGGAGTCCAATACGTCGCCGGTATAATTCTGTCCGTTAAGCGAAGCCAAATTCAACGTTGTCTGGTACATATCCGGGCCATTACCACCATTGATACCGGGGCCGGAGAAACTGGAATCTACAACGTCGATCCGCCCCAGATTGTTGATCGCCGGGCCGTAGGAATTTCCGTCCGTCGTGGTGCCGGATGAGTACGAAAACCAATCCGGTGCGCCATAATCGGTCGTAGCCGTGATGCCTCCGGCAAAGTTCAGCGTCACCGCACCTGTGCTGTTGCTGGCCGCATTGGTGCTTAACGCGAGAATAGCCAAACTGTCAAAACTTGTCGGCGTGGTCAAGGTCAAGGTGCCTGTTGTTCCTATCGCGGTACTCAAGCCCAGCATATTATTGGTGTTGGTGTATTTCTGAAACTGAAATCCGGTCGAACTGTCGAAACTGCTGGTAAATTCATGCGAGGCCGGCAAGCCGGTCCCGGCTGGCGAACCGTTCAGTCCACTTTCATAAAGCGTGTTTTGGCCTGCGGAACCATTAACATTGACAGCGCTTCTGACCGGCACCGCAATGTTGCTGGGGATCGCGCCGCCAGCAGTTACGGTGTAGCCGTTTTCAACGACCGAATCCTGATTAAAACCGGTAAGATTTATCGGCGTTAATACTGATGCATGAACCGCACCAGCTCCCGCCAACGCCGTTGCGGCCACCAGCGCCGCCAAAGAAGAACCACGAGAAATTGTCAGACCCTTGGAAAACATAAATTACTCCTCGCTCTCTGTCAGAGCCTCTTGGAATTTCCCGCCGAACCGGGCGGGTTACGGGTCCACACACCACCATGGTTGCGGACATCTTGTTTCATGTATTGAATGTAGTCCTATTTCAGGGAATTGTCAAGAACAAATCGTTATACGATTGCGCAACCGCTTATATATTGGCGCAAATTCACCCGCAAAAGCGAACGATGGCCGGCTTTCAAGTCTCATAACCCCGCGACCGGTACCCATTCACGAACAACTGTTCATCGCACGCCGCCACTTTATGGTGTATAGTGCGTGCCAAACCGTGTAATGCGGCACGCACCCCGTCCCGTCGTTCGGTCGCGGGTCTAACGAAAAGATTGACTAAACATGTTGCCAGGCGTTATAAAAGTGCAATTAACGCTCGCTTAACGGCCCGGGGATTATGAAAGCGAAAAAGGTCTGACATTAAGCTGATTCATAGGACGTCTTATGAAAAATATCAGTAACAAGCTGGTGCGGCCAGCCCCGCGACTTTTCGGCTGCGGGGCTGTGACCGCTCTTGCCTTGCTGCTGTTGCTGTCCATTCCGCGACTTGCCACGGCTGCGGAGCCGATTCGGCTGGATCCCCACAATTCCCACTATTTTCTGTTCCATGGCAAGCCAACCGTGCTGATCACCTCCGGCGAACATTATGGCGCGGTCATTAACCGGGCTTTCAACTACGTGGCCTACCTGAATGAACTCAAGGCGCACGGTTTCAATCTCACCCGCACCTTCGCGGGAACCTTTCGCTCTGTATTGGGCGCGTTTGGCATCGCAGGCGACACACTGGCACCCAAAGCGGGGCAGTTTGTGTGCCCATGGGCACGCAGCAATATCCCCGGGGCCGGCGATGGCGGCAATAAGTTCAACCTCGAATTATTAGTAACCGTTCACGGCGGCTCGAAAAATTACCGACGTGTACACGATACGGACGATTAGCTTCCCGGCGCGCCGGGACGGAAGCATTGAGTTCGAATGTCCCGGCGCGCCGGGATCACCCTATCGAATCCCGGCGCGCCGGGACTAATTTCGGTGCGTGAACGGTTACAGCAATTATGGCCGCAGAAAATTGACTGATGGCAAGACGCCCGCACGGAACATGTCCGTCCCGACGGTTCGGGATAACGAGCGGGTAACGTCGGGTGTGCCCCTTTTTATAAGGATATTCAGCGTCGCATGGCCGGCGGGGCTAAATGAGCGAAGATTGAAAAAGGGAGGCCAATACAAACCATTGTATTGAGCCTCCCTTTCGTTCTTCGTTTGACGACACCGCTGATGTAAACCTTTAACATCAAACAGGCTTGGTGGACAACCCGCAAAACTGCGACAGCATGCCGCAGCCCTCGCTTTACACACCCCGGTCAAGTCCGTTTTCTTCAGGCCGTCCGACGCCGCTTCAGCAACAGCAAGCCCGCGCCTGCGGCAGCCATCAGACCCAGTGTGGCCGGTTCCGGAACCGGCGTGTTGCCGATGACGATGTTATTAACGGTCGCATTCCATGCGTCTGCCGCCCCACTGAACCCGCCACCGCCCGCAATCTTGACATAGCCAATGGACGGGTCTCCCGACGGGAGATTCAAAACCCCGGTGAGAATCTGCGTGCCATTGCGGGTAAGGGAATAGTCTCCCGTGGCTGTATTGACAGCCATTGAGAAGGTATCCACACCGCCGTTAACCGTCCAATGCTCGGCTCCTTTGTCCTTTGTGACTGTGTAGCTTGCGGAACTGGACCCTATATTTGTCGCACCAATGTATCCTGCACCGCTGTATGCGGAACTACTGGTGGAACCGGTGGGATCGCTGTCCGAAAGCAGGTATGAATAGTCAGTGCCACCCAGCGCCTGCCCGTTGGTGTTCAAGAACTGAACGGTAAGGTCCTGCCCCCCCCATGTATTATTGCTTAAGGAATTGGGAGCTGGTGTCCATCCGGTCATTTGCGAATTCCAGGAAACATAAAGATTGCCGGTGCTCATGCCGGGAATTTGGAACAGCATTTGGGGATTCGTGTTGCCGTTGGTGGCCGTATCCTGCATTGATACACCGCCGCCGGAAAGAACCGTAATTGTATATCCGGTCGATGTGCTGACACCGCTGGGATTTGTGACGGTAGCCCCACCCGTACTGTACGCAGCGGCGGTGGTCGGCGTACTACCCGCCGTGTCCTTGCTGAAATTCACATTGTAAAATGTATCCGCCTGGGCGGCACTCGCCCCGGTGATGACGGCTGCGGCCGCCATCGCCACCAGAGAACAGCCACGAGAATTCAGGAAAGATTTGGTAACCATGAGAAAACTCCCAAAAAAGACTTGCTTTTCTGTTCTCCCGCCGACCAAATAGCCGACAAATTAAGGAGTCGAGAAAACTGCAGAAAAAAACCTAAGTGGCCGCCTTTAACGGCGGAAACCCGGCTGGATTTTCACCGGCATCAGACCGCTTTCCGACGTTTGCCCAAAAGCAGCAAGCCTAATCCGCCCGCCGCCACCAAGCCCAAGGTGGCCGGTTCCGGAACGGCGGCCGCCGATGCGACTTGAAATCCGTTAAGCATCGCGCGAAACCCATTGTTCGTAACCACTGCGGAAATGTTGAGCGTAGTGCCGGTCACGTTTGTGAACTCGTAATAGTTGCCTGTCCCACTGCTGGTGACAATACCAGGGGTCATCGCAGTAAAACTGGTATAGGCCCCGTTGCTTATCAGCACCTCGGAAGTTCCGTTGACGGTGTAAGTGCCTCCGCGCCCGGCGCTATCGTCACTTATGTAAAGGTAGACGTCGTAGGGATTATTGCCGCCAGAGCCTGTAATGGAGGAGGGCAGGTTGGAAAGACTCACCGTGGTTGCTGACGAACCGGTGGTATCGGTATTGTCGAGCCAGCCGGAATACAATTCTTCGGTTGGCGTACTGGAAGAACCGCCCGCGTAAACGCCGCTGGGGTCACTCCAAGTCAGCGAACCGCCGGCCCCACCAACAGAATCCGTCACGGCCACGGCGGTCCCACTGGCACCGCTTTCATTATTCCATCCGGATTGCGGGACAACACCCGTGGTCCCAGTTACCGAGGCACCGTTGCCGGTAAAATTGACGCCGATTACTGTCGCCGCCTGAGCCGCACTCGCCCCGGCGATGACGGTTGCGGCCACCAGCGCCGCCAAAGAAGAACCACGAGAAATTGTCAGACCTTTGGAAAACATAAATTACTCCTCGCTCTCTGTCAGAGCCTATTGAATTTCCCGCCGAACCGGGCGGGTTACGGATCCACACACCACCATGGTTGCGGACATCTTGTTTCATGTATTGAATGTAGTCCTATTTCAGGGCATTGTCAAGAACAAACCGTTATACGATTGCGCAACCGCTTACATATTGGCGCAAATTCTCCTGCAAAAGCGAAC
>JAJZVR010000018.1:14739-25715 GCA_021847065.1 Planctomycetota bacterium
AATTTAGCCACGCACGCGTACAAGTTGGAAGTGATGCGGTCGGGGTTGGTCGGCCTGATATTCCCGCGTTGAAATGGCTTTTTGAATGCGGTCCATGTCTTGGACCACACGCCGCACGCCACTCGCCACCGCCGGATCATTTTCCGTGTTCACCGGCAGATTAAATCCGAAGTTCTCTAACGGTGTCTGCACGCCGTGCCAGGCCACAAAATGCGTCTGAATTTCTTCCCACACGATATTGCTGACCTGATAGGCCTGGTAGAGCATGGGTGTAAAGTAACGCGAAAGATTGACTCCGCGGGCCAGTTGACGGGCGGAAAACTCGCCCAGCGATTTTCCGTCAATAAGCAGGCGGTATCGCGAAGCGGTCAGTGCTTTGACCGTCAGCATTTCCCGATCCAATTGGTGTGTAAATCCTGAGAAGTGGTCAATTAAGGCCGCGACAGGGTTGGTATATTTCGGATTGGGCTGCGGCGGCAGAAAATAACGCGCAAAGATTGGGAATTGCGGCCAGTTTTCATGCAGGCCCAAAACCGGCATGGGCAGCGAGCCATCCAATTCCGTCCAAGATAAATTTCCGCCAGTTGATTTCAGACCGGTGATGCGGGTGTTGACCGCGTGGGTAACCTTGTCGAGCGCGGCGTTGATGGAAAGGCGGGTTACCGTCGCCGGTGCCCCCCAAGCCTTCAGCAGCGCCAAGGCCATCACCATCTGACCTGCGGCACCGGGATGAACACGCCCGGGGATCACCTGGCGCGCCAAACTCTTATTAACTTTGTCAATCTTTTTCAACACATCGACCATTGGCGTATTAAAATCCACGCACAGCAGGTGGTCCCGGGCGGCCAACCGCCGCACGAACGCTCCATACCGAAGCAGCACATCGTTATAGCCGCCGTGACTGTCATTTCGTTTGGCGGTGCCGGGGTGCGTCCAAGGCAGATGCAGCGGAAAACCCGGCTTGAAGGTCACATCATCGAAAGGCGACGGGACGATGACGACGATCCGAACCCCCGGGAGATGCTTCCGCAAAGCGGCGATAATATGCTCATAACCTTTTCGGTAAACATTAAACAAAGCCTGGTTGAAGGGCTGGTAACCGGCGTCATTCATTCCCAGCATGATCGTCACCACATCGGGCTTGAATGAAAACACATCGCGCTTCAGGCGAAGGTTGATCGGTCCGGCCCAGCCGCCGGTAACGCGATCCCCCCCGACCCCGGCATCAACAAAACGCACATGCAGATTGGGAAAGCGGGTCAGCACATAGGTCTGCACCTCCGCCGGATAAAAACGCTGTTCCGTGATGCTGTCACCATAGAAGCACACCCGATCCCCATTTTTAAGAAAAAATGGCCGAGCCGCCGCTCCGGCCACCGGGACCAATCCGGTCAGAATCAGCATGAATGCAACAACAACATATTTACCAGTTTTCATGTACATCTCCAGTTGCCGATACCAGCGTATCACCCGCGGGTGGATGTGTTATTTTGGCGGTGTCGCGGGCCGCCATTGGTACACGATGTTCTTGCCTCGCCAATCCTCTTCCACCAGCACCAGATATTCACCGTTGGAACGCTGACACGCATGGATCGCATGAATCATATCAATCCATCCGCTGTTATGGCCTACTGCGGCTCCGGGCCAGAAGGTGTCCGCTTTCGCACCATCCGCAATATTCAACACCGTCACCATCGCATTTTTGCCGTTGGTGGGATAGACCGGTACGGTAAAAATGTAATCACCGGCAACATCGAACGCTTTGGGAGGAAATCCGTGACCGTCCAGCGGCAGATCAACGTTCCATCGCAGCTTGGGCGAGCCGCCGGTCCATCCGTCGTAGCGGGCCAAGACACCGCCCACGAGTCCCCAACTCTTCTTCTTCGTCAGACGCGTATAACCACCGAGGTACATGGTATCGGTTTCACTGACGTAATGGGCGCGGGCCACCTCCGTGAAAATATCCGGCGCCGCATAGTGAACCGGCGGCTTAAACACCGGCGCCCCGGTCGCCGACCATTTTTTAAATTCGTAATGCCAGATGGTCCGGCGGGGTCCCTGCCCTCGCCAGATGCCCCCGTTGGCATCCACACTCCACGCAAAGCCGCCGCCGACAACGCGTCCGACGTGACGCGCGATCTCACTGGGGGCCGGTTCGAAAGCGTACAGTTCAAATCCGCCGGCGAGCTGCCCCATGAGGTAAAGCAGCCGCCGCCCTTTGACATATCGTAAATCCGTTGAACAGGCGTTGGTGCCCTTGATGCGTGGATCATTGGGGTAGCGGATGGCATCAAGTGTAATGGCCCGGGCTTTCCATCCTTTTCCCGGAGGCTGCGAGGGTTTAAAGGAAAATATCTCTTCGGGGCCGTAAATGACGGTGCCATCGCTTTTCGGATCAAAACAAAACGCGGTCACCCACGCATATTTGGACACCTCCCACCGCAATTTCCCCGCAGGATCAAAAGAACGGATGACTGTGGGGGAATTCGGGTTCGGGCCGAAACACATGCCCACATAGAGATTTCCCGCATCATCCGCGCCGGCACCCCGAAGGCCGAAAAACTTATCCGGCGCCATCTGCCCCGGAGTCCCCGCCCGTAAACCGCCGCGCTGGCCGAACTCGTATTGGAGTTGCGGGTGGGCGGAAAGCCGGTACGACAATACCTGCTGCCGCTTGCCATTGTCGCAAACCAGCATCCGATCACCTTTATCTATGGAAACGGCAACCGGGTTCTCCAGATTGTCGATGCTGCCGGGCAACACCGTGCCGACCTGATCGCAATGCATGATCTTGCCGTGAACCAACATCCAGAGCGTGGCTTTGGAATCAATAGCCACGCCTGCGGCTCCCGGCAATGAGAACTTGTTTAACAGAGCCATGTCATGCTGTGAGCGAATCTGAATCTCTCCGTTTCTCAGTACCAGCACCAGCAGGTCGCGTTGCGCCGCCATAGCCACCGCCACGCCCACGTGTACATATCCGTGGAATGTAATTTGCGAATTGATATCCGGTGGCGCAGCCCAGAGGAAGTGCAGTAAATCGCCCTTGGTGTTCACGATGAAAATATTATTTTTCGCCACCGCGACCGCATTTCCGGCTGTTCCCCATGCCCAGGCGTGTGACTGCACCGCGCCGTTTGTCATCAGACAACGGCGGTTTACATCGCCGTCGCGGTACAGGCCGGTGCAGCGGCCCGCCTCATCCCAAGCTGACGCCGTCACCACCGCGCCGCCCGCAGTCACGGTGAGCGCCATTATTTCATCCTGCACCCACCGGCCAAAGCCGTTGGTACCGCTTCCATCGAAGGTATTACCGACCCACGAGGTGCTATAGCGGCCGGGCGGCAATGCCGCCTCCGACTCGCTCTCCGCCGGTGCGGCGATCCGTTTTTTTTTGGACCCCGCTAAAACGGTCGCGTTTGCAAGAAACACGGAGGCCAAACCTAGAATTGAGCGACGATTTTTCAAGAACTTCTCCTGGCTAAAGTAACGGGGCGCGGTACTGCGCACATCCATAAACCGGCTATTTGGTTTTGCCTGAATGCTTGTGTTTATGCTTATGCTTGGCGATCCGCACATTGTCTACACCCGCCGTCCACTTGCCGTTATAGCCACCTATGCCGGCACCACTTTGGATTTCGAAATAAGCCAAGCCGGTGCTGCCCGCCGTTCCAAGAGTTCCGGTTGCCAACGGCTTGCCATTGCGGGAAAGCGAGAAATCATTCTTGTCAACGTTGACCTTCAGCACGAAGTGGTCCACGCCTCCATTGACGCGCCAGTGCTTATCCGCACCGTCCGCATACGAAACAGATGACGCGCCAATCACCGAAATGGACCCACCATATTTTGTTCCCGATGATTGAGCCTGTGTATAAGTGTATGCGACCCCGCCAAATAACACGCCGTTACCGTTAAGGAGACGAAAGGTCAAATCGTTCTCGACCGGCTGGTCGCCGGTGGGTGGCGCATACGCGGTCATTTCAGATTCCCATGAGATCGTTACGGTTCCCTTGGATATGACATTGAAACCGAACTGTATGAGCGGCCTGTTATGTCCGCCATCATTGGTGGTTTTCAGTTGTACCGGCTGATGGGTCAGGCCGCCGAGTTTGGCGACAACAGTAACAGAATGACCGGATGATGACCCAACAGAGGTTGGCGTCGTGTTGACGGTTCCCGATTGATAGTCGGCGGCAGCCGGTGCGACACCGAGCTTGTCATGGTTGAAAGTGACTTTGAAAAGCGTATGGGCCTGAACGTTTCCCGCTCCGAGAATTGCCACGGCAACGCCGGCCGCCGCCAGAGAAACAAATCGACCTCTTGGGAGAAATTTGAAAAACATACGACACCTGTTCCTTTGAGTAAAGACGAAGGTTTATCCAATAACGCGCGCCAAGCATAGGCCGTTTGTTTTTTTATGTCAAGGGCATATGTTATATCATTGCGCAAATCGTTTATACCTCCGCGCAATTTCAAAAAGGACGAAAGGCCGCAGAAATTCAGCTCCTGAAAATGGAGTTTCACACCCTGACACGAATCGAAACATGCTCGAACCGCCATGCTGTGGGGCCAGCACCAGCATGACTTTACAAGTTGTTTTCAGCGAGCAGCAACACGCGGGGGCTTCTCGCCCGGCCGATGAACGCCGTCGAGTGGCGTGGCGAGAAACACGCCATCAATGATGTCAAATGGATGGCTTGACTCAGTTAAAGCCCACCATTTTGAAGTAGGTTTCGTAGGCCACATGATTGGCATATCCGGTCAGCGGGATAAACGGCTTGGTTACCGCGTCGACGTGGCCGTCGGCAAACAGCACGTTCATCACCCCGCCGCCATCATGCACCGCCACTCCATTCATACCCCAAATGTCTGGATCAGTTTGAGGGGTTGGACGCGTGATATTACAATAATCCCAACCCGTCAGGGCACCATCCTCCATGAACATAATATCCGAGGGAGGTTTCCCGCCGTAAGGATTGTTTAACCGGGAAGGCGGATCATTGAACCAAGGTGCGCCCAAGTAGCTTAACGGTTCGCTTTGTTCGGGATATGGCGCGGTAACATATTGGCCCACTTGACGACGGTTCACCACATTGTACGACTGTGCCTCATTTTCCTGCGCCGTAAACATCATATTAAAATGATATTGGTACATGTACTGCGGCGGCGGCTTAAAATTATATCCTTGCGCGTAATACGCCGTTATGCCGGATGATATGCGTTCCATGGAAGGACACATATAAACCATTGCCGAGGTGATATATCCATTAGCCAATAGCGCTCCCTTGGGCAAAATCAGGCCCTGCGGCGATGACGATGGAATCCCATTGCCCGGCATTACATATTGGGCCACATTAACTCCGTTGGTCGGAACCCACTGCCCGGCACCGGCTCCCGTCCAATCTCCCGCCCCAGGCGCAAAGCCCTGATGATCGCCGGCCCAGCCAAACATCGCCACACCAATTTGCTGCTGGTTGCTGGCGCAGAGCATGGTATTGGCCGCCGATCGGGCGCGGGCCAGTGCTGGCAGCAATAGAGCAATAAGCACCGAAATAATGGAAATAACCACCAATAGTTCAATGAGGGTAAAACCATTTTGACGTTTCATAAAACATCTCCTTGTCTAAACACCGATTTGAACGAGAGGAAGTCGATACGTTGTCATATCGGCCTCCCCCCGTTAACCATTCATAATCTCGCACACGCCAACCCAGGTTATGCGGCACGCCACCGCATTGCATAAACGTGTGCCCCATGAACATCACACTTCAATGCAGTGGAGACACCCGCACCACCACGCTGATCATTGCGATACTCCAAAAAACGCTTAGGCAGTCCGACGCCGCTTCAGCAACACCAGGCCACCCAAGGCACCAACGCCCATCAAAGCTAATGGGACCGGTTCGGGCGTTGCAATGACCACATTGCCCACGCCAGCCGTCCATGAACTGGTGGAACCGGCGAATCCAGCCCCGCTTTGAAATTGCACAAAGCTCAATCCGCCTCCAGTGGTGTTAAAATAAGGGCTGTTGAGTTCCGCAGTCATCAAGGCTTGGCCGTTGCGGGAAACCGAAAAAGTCCCGGAATTCGGATCTGCGGGATTCTGATCCAGATTGATCGTCATCACAAAGTGATCCACACCCCCATTTACGGTCCAGCTATCGCTGGCGGCATTGGCACCGGTCGCAATAACGGTGGAGTTGGCGTAAGCTCCAGCGGACGTAATATATCCCCCGGACGCATTATGATTATATGCGACACCGCCAATCACCTGACCGTATTCGGTTAGCAGCCGCATACTTAAATCCATCTCTGTAGGCGCTGGAGACGGTGGAGAAAACGCCGTCATCTCGGAGTCCCAAGAGACCGTCGCGGATCCAGACGTCAGGTTAGTGGGCAAATTGAACTGGATCAAGGGCCATTGCGTGCTGCCACCATTGTTGGGGGTCTGCATCTGGGCGAATGGACCGGTAAATCCATTCGCGGCAGAGGCAACCGTGACCGTATATCCCCCTGAGGTGCCCACAGCGCTTGGATTAATGTCCGTGGTTCCCGCAACCGCGGCGGATGTAGCTGGTGTGCTACCCGCCGTGTCGTTGCTGAAATTCACATTGTAAATGTCAGCAGCCTGGGCGGCACTCGCCCCGGCGATGACGGTTGCGGCAGTCAACGCCGCTAGAGAACAACCACGAGATATTAGGAAAGATTTGGTAACCATGATAAAACTCCAAACACACGAATTACTTTTTCTGTTCTCCCGCCGACCGAATGGCCGACAAATTAGGAGGTCGAAAAAACTAAAGGAAAAAATCGAGTCAGCCCGTTGTGCTAACTTGCCAAGACATCTCTTCCGGCTGCATCCTCCTTTCACTCAAAAAACGCCCCGCATTATTTCCGAGCCGGTTGCTTCCGGACCGCCGCACTGCGGCGGCCCCTTTCCCGGCGATGCGCCATGACTCTTTTATCCCAGGCACCTCCTGAATCCATCCAACTTCCCGCGCAACACAAATTAAATTGCAAGAATCCGAATTACTTCCAGCGCGGCGATGAGGCAACATCATCAGTTCCGCTCCAACGGCGTCGCAGCCAAAATGCCTTCAGATTTCGGATGGGATTTGTGAAGCCATCCGTGTAATGTTATGTATCGAGTATAGTCGTATCCAAGGCCTTGTCAATAACAAACTGTTATATCATTGCGCAATCGTTTACACATTTACGCAAACCCGTCCACAAAAGCGAACGCAGGCCGATTTTCAAGCCTCATAACGACGCAGGACCGTTGACAGAACCACTCTATTGTGGTAATCGTTCACGGGCGGGTATCCAATAACTTGTGGTGCATCCCGATGTATCGGGATTACCTGCATTCATTACTACGGCAGACTGTCCCGGCGCGCCGGGACGCACTACAAAGAAAGTATCGGCATTTAAGCCAGCCCGTGAACGGTTACCTATTGTGTAAGGTACTCGCCGAACCACAGGAGCAGCTAATCAAAGGTATTGCGGGGTGGTTACTCTTATGTTTGCGGGATGGCGCGGCTTGGCACTAATGACGTTGGGGCCTTGTCATTATCGGTTTTTGAAAGGTCGTTGAACCGTCGGCGGTAGTCGCTGGGGGTACATCCAAACTGGTGTCGAAAGGTCCGGGTGAGGTGGGCCACATTGGCAAGACCAACGCGATGTGCGATGGCGACCATTTTCATATCCGTTTCGCGAATCAGTTTTTCCGCCGAATTCACTCTCGCCATCAGTACCTCCGCCCAAATGCCATGCCCCAAGACACGGCGAAACTTCAATTCCAGCGTCCTTCGGGAGACGGTGACGGCATCAGCCAGTGCATGGACGTTAATGCGCCCACCACAGTTCTGATGAATAATCCGCAAGGCCATGGCGACTTCAGCGTCCGCAATTGCTTGGGAACGTGTGGAGTCCCGCTGGACAATTCCGGGCGTCTCCAGGGTGAGGATCGTGTGTGGATCGGCTTGACCATGAATGATTTCATCCAGTAATCTGGCCGCTTGAAAGCCGATCTGTAAACCAGGCTGCCGAATGCTTGATAGCGATGGGGACGCCAGATGACACATCAGGGCATTGTCATCAATGCCCAATACTGAGATATCAAATGGAACTGAAAGGCCGTATTTCCGGCAGGTGTTCAGCGCGATCAGCCCATACTGGTCGTGGCTGCATAACAGCGCAGCTGGACGGGGCAGGCTCTTGAGCCATGTCCCGAGCCTGGAGTTGACTCCAAACCATTCGTCGTCCCCACCATATTTTTTCTCATGATCCGCCAGAAATTTACTGCTACAATCGGCACCGGCAGCCCGGAGTGCGGCCACAAACCCTTCCTGCCGTTCCCGGGAAAATACGGCCGTCGACTCCCCGAGAAAACCGAAATTTTTGAATCCCCGCGATAAGAAAAAACCCGCGGCAATGTGACCGACTTCAACATTATTGATTTTAACCTGTCCGCCCGGAGAATTTCGTATGCATGAGGCTACATCAACAGTGGGGATGCCAAGCTTGACAATAGCCTCGGCGATATCTTCGTGCTCGATCAAGCCAAGAATTCCATGGGGTTTCCAGCGCCGAATCAGCCTGATGATATTCGGATGATTCTGATAGACGCCTTTGAGCGACCACCGTGGCAATCGGGCGGTGTATTGGCGGACGCCCTCAAGGACATCATGCTGGTATCCCACCTTGGGGGTAAATATCAGCAATATATTGTGGTCAGCGCTCATAACCAATTCTCCTGGACCGACGCCCGCCCTTGATTTTCCATAAGATCGGGACCAAAAAAAACGCGACCTAACCGGCCTGCCGAAGAACAGCACGCGCGACATCGCTCTTAATCGTTAGTCATCGGCCGTATCGGGTGTGCCAACCCTCAGCATCATCGCACTGTGCAACGGAATTTCGGCACTGAACGACACTTTTTTTCCGAGGTTTTTGCGTTGCCACAAATCCCGTATCGGTTGCATGCCGCGCATGGATTTTTCACCGCGCCGCAAAACCGGGTCAAGCATGTCCCAAGATGGTATGGTGATGGCTTTCGGCACTGGCCCGAGATTAAATATGGCCACTGCCGCCGTGCCGTCCCACAAGGGACGTGCCCACACTTCCAGCGATCCCTGCCGATACACTCTCTGGGCCTGCACACCCAGTTCATCCTGATTTACCGCCAGAACTTCCGTGTTGGTCATCAGATCCGTCGTGAATTTATTGAGCTTTTCCAGATCGCAGCCTAAAAGCAGGGGGGCTGCCAACATGCACCAGAGGGTAATGTGCGTTAGCTGCTCATTGGGCGTAAGCTTCGTCCAATGCAATGGGCCGTCCTCAAAATATCCCCAGCCGACCACCAGCATATCCGGATCATTCCAATGCCCGGGGCCGGCAAAGGGAAACAGCGTTCCGTCGCTGTTAAAGCCGTTGCTGGTCATGGCTCCCCAGGAGTCATTGATATCACCGCTGATCCGGTAGCTGTTGCCCCATACCGGGGACTTGCCGCCCCAAGTCCACACATGCCCCATCCCATATTGGCACAGGCTGAAGAATATATCGCGTCCGGAATTCTGTAGCGCTTCGCCCATGACCTTATAGGGTTTGATGAATTGTTCAAGATCGGGATGCTTAGGGACTTCTTCGCCGTAACTGCACCAGTCATATTTCAGATAATCCACCCCCCAGCGGGCGTAAGTGTTGGCGTCCTGCACTTCATGGCCAAAGCTGCCGGTATGTCCGCCGCAGGTTTTGGGGCCGGGCGAGGAATAAACCCCGAAGCGCAGGCCGTGGCTGTGGACATAATCGGCAATCGCTTTCATATCGCCAAACTTGTCCGTGGTTTTTATTTCGCCATTGGCGTTGCGGCCATTCTGCCAGCCGTCATCAATGTTGATATACATAAAGCCCTTGGCGGCCAGGCCGCTATTTACCATGGCGTCTGCGGCGGCACGGGTGCGTTTGGCATCATTGTCCATTCCATAAGCGTTCCATGAATTCCATCCCATTTGCGGCGTTAAGGCCAGTTTATGCTCGCCCGCCACCAGTCGCAGGGTGCGATGAGCGGTTCCCAGAGAATTTTTCGCGGTGAGTTTGACCTTATATTCACCGGCTTGATTTATTTTTCCGGTGATGATGCCTTTTTCATCCATCATCAATCCATCCGGCAATCCCGTGGCACTGATGCTGACCGGAGCCTTGCCGGTGAAGGGAACTCGGAAGAGAAAATCATGTCCAGGCGTTGCGCCGAAGATGCGCGGCCCATGAAATTCCGGAGTTTCAGGATCGCCACTGGCGATTTTAGGAAAATCGTTTGCTCCCGGATACGGCGGCAGCGCCACGGGACGGGCCTTCGCATCGGCCGCCAGTGTGATAACCGGATTAAGCCAATCCGCATGATCGTAGTTAATTCCATTAACACCGGGCAACACCAGAAGCGTCAACTCTTTGGCGCCATGCAAATTGGCGCTTATTTCGCGCGCCGGTTCGCCTACCCGCATCACCGGGGTACGGGCTTTGGTTTTACCATCGACCATGAGTTCAAAAATCACCGCGGCTTGCTTCGTTGCTTCATCATCCACACCAACTTTGGCCGAAAATCGTTCTGCTGATTTTTTCAAATTAATGCGAAAGACGCTTTCGGCATGAGTGCCGATTCCGCGCTGATAGGCTGTTCCACCTACGCTTAACGTGTGTCCTGCCACACTCTTATCTTTGGTGGGATTGCCCCATCCCTGTTGCATCTTGCTGATGTCCAAGTCTTCAACACGAACAACTTTACCGCCTTGCGCCGCCCGAGCCGTTGAACTGGTCAATACGGTGCCCGCAGCCGCCATGACCGCCGTTGACGCCGCTAATTTTACGACATCACGTCGTTGATACCGCCGAAGAGAGCAATGATCCATGTGTGTTTCTCCGCTATGCAATTGCCGGGACAAGATCCACAAGACCTCGACATCGAAGCCTCCTATGAA
>JAJZVR010000019.1 GCA_021847065.1 Planctomycetota bacterium
GTATGGCGCGATCCCTTTACCGTATCGGCATACGGACGGGAAAGGTGCGGGCCAAGCTGCTCCAGCAGCCGCACGCTTGCGTCAATGGCGGTCTGTTGGGCCGGCGAGAGCTTACCCCACCAGCGCCCGAAATCATCCGTGAACTCAACCTGCCACATGAAAGAAATTATAGCCTGCGGGTAATATGCGTCAAGGGCTATATGGCGTTACGCAGCCGCACCGCCAAGGTCGCGGCGATTGATGTTGTAACCGTGTTACGCCCCCGAACCCCCTTCTCTCTCTTTCCCTCCAAAACAAAGGGTATTATGCTATTACCAATTTGTAACACTCGCGAGGAAAAGTCGATGCTCCCTACACATATGACAAGAAGTCAATTTCACCACGATGGCCTGACGCTGTCATACATCGATACAGGTGGGGAGGGCCAGACATTGATTGCCCTCCACGCGCTTTGGATGGAGGCCGCCACCTACACCCGGCTTGCAGCTGCACTGTCGCCCGAGTGGCGCGTCCTTGCCATGGACCAAAGAGGACACGGTTATTCAGACCACGCGCTGAGTTATACACGCAAAGACTATATAGGTGATGTGGCCGCGCTTCTTGAGCACCTTGAGGTAGACAAAGTCGTCCTACTGGGTAACTCACTCGGCGGAGTAAACGCCTACCAGTTCGCTGCGTGGCATCCCGAGCGTGTAAAGGGAATCATCATTGAAGACATCGGCGCCGCTCCTGATGCTGACGCGTCGTTTGTGTTAGCTTGGGACGGTACCTTTCCAAGCCGTGAAGCGCTTGAAGAACACATCGGGCAACGGCTGGCGCCATATCTCCTGGATTCCTTTCGCGCTACCCCAAACGGCTGGCAGCTTGCGTTTGAACCTCGCGAGATGCTTGAATCACAGCTTCAGCTCAATGGCGACCACTGGGCCGACTGGCTCGCGACAAAATGCCCAGCTCTCTTGGTCCGGGGTAGGGAGAGCCGGATTACGACGCAAGACCACTTCGAGCAAATGGCAGTGCGACGGCCCAATACTCGTCTCGTTACGCTTGACGGCGGGCATGTGGTCCATCAGGACAATCCGAGTGGCTTTGCGGACATTGTGCGGGAGTTCTTGCATGACCTTTGAGTTTATTCGCTTGTTCACTAACTAAATGGTGCGCGACTTTCGCCCACCAGTGCGTTCAATACGGACTCGCAAAAGCGTCGCTTCGCGCCGTTTTTGCTCGCCTGAGAAGGCGAACGTTAAGTTGCTTGAAGCATGTCGCTGACTCATCGCCCTGTCCCCGAGAAAGACATTCAAGTCATTTGCGGTTTTCCGCAAAGCGAAGACGAGTTGTTCTTTTTGTTCACAAAGGTGGTATTCGATATTGGCCAGCACCAATAATTGCTCGATGCTGGCGTAGTCGCGGATATTGCCCTGGCGCGTGGAATTGGCATCACGCCATTGCTTGGCAGTCTGGCCGAACAGGGCGACGTTGAGGATGTCGGCCTCATTGGAGTAAGCGAAATTTGCCTGATCCCGGGTAACGGCGGCCGGGATGATGTGCGCCTTAATGGCGTCGGTATGAATGCGGTAGTTAAGTTTGGCCAGCGTGCGGTTGAGGTTCCAGCCCAGTGACAGGCGACGGTTTTCATCTTCTTTAAGGCGCTGAAATTCTTTAATAAGGTAGAGCTTGAATTCGGGACTAAGCCAGGAGCCGAACTCGAAGGCGATGTCCCTGTGGGCGTATGTGCCGCCGCCATACCGGCCGGCTCGTGACTGAAGGCCGATGGCCAGTGTGGCGTCAATCCATTTCTTTGGGGTCAGGTGGAAGCTGTTAAGGCCAGAGTGTTTCTTAAAGGTCTCGAATTCGCCACCTTTAAAATTCGGATTGTGAATCTGCTCCCATATTCCTAGAAATTCCAGGGTATTGCGGTTCCGCATCCAACTGTAGATTAAGGTGTCGTCGCCGAATTTTTTGGTCATATCGGTCAACGAGATATAGTCCTCTTGCTGGTGCGAGAGGATGGTGATTGCCGTGCCCTGCACGCTGATGGACGTTTTTTTATCTTTTGCCATTACGTTATACCCTCTGTTTATGTGCGTTGTTTCCCGTATCATTCCAATTAAAGCCCATTTTTTTTTCGGGCGGCCAATATGTCCACGTTGGCGGCAAGCTCGGGCAGCAGGGTGGTCTATCCTTGCCGTTTTAGAACGGTCGAATAACAGGCGGACTGCCGCGGCGAGCGCTGCGGCCACGCCGCGCGGCTGGGCCGGGGCTGCGTTTCCGGCGGCCCTTGCCATGTGTGAAGATTAGACGATAGCGGGAAAGTGGTGAAGGGGTGGGCGGCATTGTGTCGTGGTGAAATAGAAATGTCAGTCCTGCACCATTACCGCAGCATTCGTCTCGGCGTGGGCGAGAGCGCAGGCTGAACTGGAGCCGGGGCGAAAGCTGCTGGCGCGCCACGGATGCTCCGGTTGGTCAACCCCCACTCACGGCCCGCGCGGTGGCCTGCCGATGCCATTTGATCGGGGTGCTTTCGTTGGCGTATAATGATTTCAAGAGCTGTTGGAGTCAGCTGCCAATTTATTTATTACCACGGGGGCGGATTCGGAGGCTTTTATGCGTCCATCTACCCCACCATCTGATCGTGCGGCCTGGCTCAAGGGGCCGGCGTTTAAGTGTTCCATTAAGCCCACAGTGCAGCATCGGCCATGGCGATTGGTTTTGCTGGGGCCACCGGGCGTGGGCAAGGGGACGCAGGCTGAATTACTTGCCGCCGAATTTGGGGCGTGCCATCTTTCCACGGGCGATGTGTTTCGTACAGCCAAGCGTATGGATTCCTGCCAGGCGACCGCGGCGATGGTCGGAGCGCTGGCATTGATGCGGGCGGGTAAACTGGTTTCTGATGAACTGGTCATGGCGATGGTGGCGGAACGGTCCGGTTGCCTGCACTGCGCCGGCGGGTTTATTTTAGATGGATTTCCGCGTACGGTGCAGCAGGCGATGGATTTTGATAAATTGCTGGCGACCGAAAACATTGTTCTGGACGCAGTGATCGATTACGAATTGTCACTGGATGCCACGATCGCCCGCGCCGCCGGCAGACTGACCTGTCCCAATTGTCATGCGGTATATCACACGGCGAGTAAACTACCAAAAATTGTAGGCACATGTGATCAATGCGGAGGCAGACTCAAGCAACGGGAAGATGACCGCTCCGAAGTGGCGTGTATCCGTATGCGTCAATACACCGCCGTGACCGAACCCCTGACGGCCTATTACCAGCAGCGCGGGGTATTGATTCCAATTTCAGCCGAGCCTTCGCCATCAGAAATATTTGCCAATAGCCGCAAGGCGTTAGAGGCACGTCGGAGGTAAGCTCACGCCTGCCATTGCTGCAAAGCCCGCATATAACGCACGCGTTCGCAGGTTTCCGGATCGGGCATCTGATCAAAGCGCATGCGGCCACGGAGTTCTTCTATCGACTGGCACTGCTGTTGGCCCATAGACTGTTGAAATTCCGCGAGCATGTCGTGCAGAGCGTCCGTGCCTTGTCGCAATACCGCTGAAACCACCTGAGCGGCATGAGCGCCGGCCTTGATGGCCTTAAAAACATCGGTCCCGGTGTTGACTCCTCCGGAAATCGCCAGGGAAATATTCAGATGCTGTGCCATGACCGCCAACCAGTAAAGGCGTATCTGCAAATGTGAGCCGTCGGGATGATTTTCCGCATTTTCGCCACTGCTGGCGTTGAAATCCTCCGGCACCTGATACACACGGTTGAACAACACCAGCCCCGCCGCGCCAGCCTTCTGGGCGGCCGCCGCAAAATGTGGCAGCGATGAGAGAAACGGTGAAAGCTTAACGGCGACGGGTATGCGCACCGATCCGGCAACCATACGGATAATATCGAGCATCTGGCGTTCAACATCATGGCCGCTAATCGTCGGATCGCTGGGAAAGGCGTAGAGATTTAATTCCAACGCGTCAGCTCCGGCCTGTTGAATATGTTCAGCATAACGTATCCACCCACCCGGCCTTGAACCGTTAAGTGAAGCAATGACGGGAACTTCCACTGCACGCTTGATACGCTCAATTTGTGCAAGGTATTCTTTTGGACTGGCGCGAAATGCCGCGGGATCAATAAAATCTTCCTGCCGTGGCTGCGCATCGGCATACATTTCCCGCAGATACACTGTTGAAAAATGCTCTCCATCGAGCTGTTCCTGAAACAGCGAGTGCATTACCACAGCCCCCGCTCCCGCGCCAACAAGCGCACGTACCCGATCCGAATCATCGGCCAGAGGTGATGCACCGATGATTAAAGGTGTTTCAAGTTTCAATCCCATGTATTGGGTTTGCATATTCATGATTATTGTCCTTTACATTTCCAATGCCGCTTATCGGCGGTATCCGGCGGCATGGGACATCATTCTACAGGAAAATGACCTGTTTGGATTCACTGATCAGGTTAATGAACGTGCCTACCCCGACATAATCAAGGTTCGGATAATCCATCATTTCCTCGGCTTTGAAGCCCATAACTCCCATGGACATCTCGCAGACATGAATCCGCACGCCGTATTCAGCGGCATCCTTCATAAGTTCTTCCAGAGATTTCACGCCATGGTGTTTCATGACCCCCCGGATCATCTTCGGGCCGATCCCGGCCATCTGCATTTTGGAAAGCGGCAGCGCCCGGGAACCGCGCGGCAGCATCAGACCGAACATGCGGTCAAGCAAGCCTTTTTTTGCCGATTTTTTCGGATCACGCAGGGCCGCGATAGCCCAGAAAGTAAAAAACATGTCCACTTGAATATCATACGCCACGGCTCCAAGCGCAATGATGAAAGCCGCGATCGTGGAATCCAGATCGCCCTGCATGACTCCGATGGCAAGCCGGTCGTTCCCGGCCGATTTCTCCAGCGAATCGACGCGTGCCGTTAAATCGGCGATCTTTTTATCAATGTCCGGGATTTCCATAACAGCCATGATTAACTCCTTTATTTACTGTGACCAGCTGCGCACTGTGGCAGCGAATAATCTACGATGTTCAGGCGGCAATTTTTTCCGCGCTCTGCTCTTCGCGTGTCCGGGCGGCCCCCACCGCCTGTTTGACCCCGGCGAGATATATTGATAACGGCCGATACATAATATGCGACCACTTGCTAAATGGCACTTCCACCACCAGCATGGGAACGGCAATGGACAGGTGGATCACGTAAATGAGATACGTGGCCATAGGCAGGCCTCCCACGCGAAAAATATTAACCATAATGCCGGTTAAGGCGGTAAGAAACAGCATGATAAGGAATATCCAGTCGCTGGCTTCGCTGAAGAGATGGATCGGTTCTTTACGCCGCCAGCGGGAAATCATGAAATCCAGCGTCGGATAAAGCAGTGCAATGGTGGCATAATATCCCCAGAGCCGCTGGGGATAATAAAATGGATACACCGTGTCGGTTTGAAACCAGCGTAAGAGTATCAGCACCAGCGTGAGCATGCTTAAATAGCCGGAAACCAGCAGAAGATGTTTGATCCAGCGGATGCCACTATGATGCGATCCGCATTTATGCCATCGTTTTTGCGTAAACAGATGCACAAAGAATACCGGGATCTGCTGGATAAAGATCATGGGTGAAATACGGAGCATATTTCGCCGCCCCAGCGTCCACCAGGTCATGCGAGCGGCTCCAGCCAGAAGGAAAAAGGAGAGCACCGCCGCCATAATCCAATCTCCCAGTTCAATCGCATGAACCGGGGCGAACGTATTGAGTTCGACCTTGTTTAACACCATCGGACCATGAAACGCCACAAATAATCCGGTGACAAAAAGTCCGACCAGCACGATGGCGAGAATTTCCGCCAGAGCTGATTTATAGAACAATTTAGCCAGTCCGGTAAAATCATAGCGTGAAGTAAGATAGCGGCGCGAAGCCATCATTGTTTCCGCCGGATTGGCCTGGCGCGGGCAATTGGTGGTACAGTCGCCGCAATAATAGCACATCCACGGGTCGAGACTTTCTTCCAGTTTAGCCTGTTGCCCGGTCTGGATCAGCCGGATCACCCGGCGCGGAAAGCCGCCGCCGGAATCCTCCGACATGGGGCAGATCGTGGTGCATGTCCCGCAGTTCATGCACATATCGGCATCTTGTCCGCCAAAAGCCGTGATATCCAAATGTAAATCCGAATTAAATTTCCCAGCCATGGTAAAACCTCATCATTCTCTTGCCGTAAAGCAATTTATTGGCTCATTAAGCCTTTTTTTGGCTTACAGGCTCCGGCTCGGTCAGGCCGTAGCGGATGTATCCGTCCGCTTCACCGAGTTCGCGCACTTCGCCATACTTGCGCATTCCGGCGATGTGCCGTAATACGTCATTCGCCGACAGTTTTAAGCTTTGCGCCAGTGATGGCACGGTATCGGGCTGATTTTGGAGGGATTTTCGGATGGCCTTGCGGGCCGTAAGAAAATCCTTATGCCGCTTTAACTTAGCCTCATCGGCACCGCCCATTCGGGTTCGGAAATCAGCCAAAGCTTTTTTCTGATCGGGCGTAATCGCTTTTTTTGCCATCTGACACCGTCCTTGTTAAATCGTCGTGGGAGTCAAATCCCGCACAAGGCCATCGACCATCGCATCATATTGATCAATGCGCCAACCGCTGACATTAATGGCTTGCGTCGGGCAGACCGCCACGCAAGCGCCGCAACCTACGCACAAACCGGCATTGACATGGGCCTTGCGAACCGTGTGGCCATCCTGCAGTATTTCGACCATGGCCAAAGCCCCGTCATACTCACATTGCGTGAGGCAAGCTCCGGAGCCTTCACACAAATGCGCATCAACCTCCGCGACATACGGGTTCAATTCAACTTCTTCGGTGGTGAACATTGCCCGTGCCTTGACCGCCGCTGCACCGGCGGCAGCTAACGTTTCCTGAATATTCATCGGAGCCTGTGATGTACCAGCCAGTAAAACACCATTAACGGAGATCTCAACCGGGCGCAGTTTGGGATGAATTTCCTGCAAGAAGCGGTCTTCGCCGCGCGGAAGCTTCAATTGATCCACGAGAGTTTCGCAGGGACCCGGTGTCATGCCAACCGCCAGGACCACCATATCGGCTTCGATCTCGAGTTCCTCTCCCCACGACAGATAATCTTTCACGCTGATCCGCAAGGGCGAAGTCGGCCCATTGGTATTGGTTACCTCGGGCGGCTCCTGGCCGTGATAACGGTAAAACACCACGCCCGCGCGTGAAGCATCGGTGTAATATTCCTCATGGCCCCGGCCATAGGTGCGAATATCCTGGTGCAGGTCATAAACGCGGGTGTCCGGAAATCTCTGACGCACCTGCAACGCCTGATTTAATACCGTGGTGCAGCAGACGCGCGAACAATAGGTATTGATGCGCCCATCGACCGCGGGGGTATGCACGCCATCGACCTGTCGGCTGCCGACACAGTGAATAAACGCAATGCTGCGGATGCATCGCCCATCGAATTGGAACGTTCTGGCGTCCCCTTTCTGTTTCGACAGAAGAGCATTGAAATCCACCGTGGTAACAACCGCCGGATGCCGCTTAAAATTGAACTCGCCATCCGTGGGAACATAGGGTTTAAATCCGGTGGCCATGACAATTACGCCAACCGTAGTATGAATATCCGTAGCGTGGCCAGACGGCCCGAAATCACCATGAATGGCAACTTCAAAGTTACCAATAAAGCCACTGACTGTGGTAACCTCGCTTTTCAAAAGAACCTCGATTTTCGGATTCGAGAGCACCTGAGATTCCAGTTTGGCGGCCAACTCCGTTGCGGCCTGTCCGTTGGGAAACAGGCGATTGAGGATCGGCAATTTTCCCCCCAGGCGATCCGACCGCTCCACAAGCACCACGGGAATTCCACATGCGGCCAGATCAGCTGCCACTTTCATACCCGCGGGGCCGCCACCAACCACCATCGCGCGGCGGTGATTGGGGAGGCGGATTTTTTCCAGCGGCGTGGAGTGGCTGAGTTTTCCGACAGCGGCACTGATAAGTTGAATTGCCTTGGCGGTGGCTCCACGGGGATCATGCTTGTGTGCCCAAGAGCATTGCTCGCGAATGTTGACATGCTCGTATAAGTAGGGATTCATCTTGCTGCGCATGACCGCTCCACGGAACGTCAGTTCGTGCAGAAATGGCGAACATGATGCCACCACCACTCGATCCAGCTTTTCCTGCCTGATGTCATCGCTGATGGTCTGCTGCCCCGGATCCGAGCACATAAACGTGTGAACTTTGGAGACCGCGACGCCCGGAATAAGCCGACAAATCTCGGCAACGTGATCGGTATCGACAACATCGGATATATTGCCGCCGCAGCGGCAGATGTAAACCCCCACGCGTGGTGTGTGGGGGATTGCCGAATCCTGTACTGTTTCCTGCTTCATGCTTTCCATGATCAACCTCTTTATGCCATCATTTCCAGAGCTACAGTTCGCGGGGAATGGCCGGGCATGGCACGCATACTTAGATACCGTGCCGCTTCCATGGCGGCCGCGCCAGCTTCCGCAATGCTGTCGACAATGTCTTTGGGGCCAGCCGCTGTACCGGCCACAAATATCCCCGGCACATTGGTCGAGCAAGGGGAAATTGGATCAGGTGTTGCCACAAAGCCGTCGCTGCCAATCCGCACGGGCGAAAAGCCCGTGGGATTCCATTGAGGAATCATTCCCTGCGCCAGCACCACCATGTCATGGCGCTGTTTGCGAACACAGTCCTGGGGTTCCTCGGTGAGTTCCACATGCACCAGCAGATCATCCTGACCCGCTGAGTCAATTTTTGATACTTTTCCGCGGACAAAGTTAATACCCATGGCTTTGGCATTCTGATAAAACTGCTCATAGCCCTTGCCAAAGGCGCGAATGTCCATGTAATAGATGGTAATGTCCGCCGTCGGCAACGATCCCGACAATAACATGGCTTGCTTGATGGCGTACATGCAGCAGACCCGTGAGCAATAGGGCACACCGATGGTCTGATCCCGTGAGCCGGCGCATTGCACAAAGGCAATGGAGTCGGGAATTTTGCCATCCGACGGGCGCAGGACGCGGCCATAAGGCCCATGCGGCGCCAGCAATCGCTCAAGAGCAAGCGGGGAAATAAAGTTCTGATTGTGGGCCGCCCCATATTGCGGCTTGATGGTCAGAGCATTGAGTTGAAATCCGGACGCCACGATCACAACATCGGCATGGATGGATTCCTGCCGGGGCTGCTGATCAAATTCAATGGCGTCCGTCGGGCAGGCCCGCAGGCATAAGCCGCAAGCCAGACAATAATCCGCATCCAGAACGGCCTTTTGCGGGATCGCATTGGTAAACGCCACGGAAATGGCTCGGACTGATCCAAGTCCCTGTTCGAATACATCCGGATATTCCGTGTCACAGGCATACTCGCACAACCGGCATCCGATGCACTTGTCGGCATTGACATAGGTTGGTTTGTGCGTCACCACCAATGTGTGACCTTCCGGGCCGGGAGTTATTGAGTTCACCTCGGTGTACGTAAGCAGTTCAATATTCTCATGATGCGCGGCGGCCGACATTTTCGGCGTGGTAATGCAACTGGCGCAGTCCAGCGTGGGATAAACTTTACTCAAGCTGATCATCCGCCCGCCGATACTGGCTTGGCGCTCCACCACCGCCACCTTGTAGCCCTGATCAGCAAGGTCCAAAGCCGACTGCAATCCCGCGATTCCGCCGCCGATGATTACAGCATCCTTATGACGTTGACTATTGGCACTGGCAATCATAACCCATACACCTTTCGACATCAGGACATTGCGCGTTTTCAGGCCGCGGACATCTGCGATTGATCACGCATCCGCGCCCGCGCCAGATGTTGCAGTTGACCAGCCACCGACTGATTCACCGGACCCAGTGCGCGGAGTTGTTCATCCAATTGTCCAACTTCTTTTAAATACGCCTTGATGCAGACCGTGCAGATGGCAGTCAGACGGATGCGTTGTATTTCCAGTCCGCCGGCTTTCATGCGTGTGGTCAAGGAGTCAATGTGCGCTGCCAGGCGGTCATAGGCCCCCCGGTATGGACAATCTGAACCACAAGCCGCGATCAATATTCCGTCTATGCCTTTCGCGTAGCACCGCAGATAGAAATCCTCCGGGAACAGAACCGGTGACGGCACACGGAATACATACACATTGGCACCGTATTCAAGGTGCGCTTTGCCCACGGCATCGGCGCCGGGATACGCGCAGGCCTCCGTGGCCAGCACGAGAATTTTCGGATTGAACTTATTGTCGGATAACATCTGTCGCTCCTCGCGTTACTTCGCCCGGTGATGCGGAACTATTTTTTCCGGCATACAAAAATGCGGTCATGGCCATCTGCTTGAATAAAACCGAGAAATTCATGGCCGATTTTTCCGGCCCACGCGGCGAGGTCTTTTCGTGACCCCACGTCGTTGGACTTTACTTCGATAATCTGTCCAACTTTCACGGCACCAATTCCCTTCTTGGCTTCCAAAAGTGGCCCGGGACATGCGGTTCCGCGGGCATCGATAATTTTACCAGGGACGACTTTTTCCAATGTTGCAGTATCCATTATCCAATTCCTTTACGCACTATAAACACGCACCGGGCCACACGGCGCTAACACTTAGTAACCCTTTTGTGGCCGGGACAACTCAAATTCAGAACTCGGCGACGTCCGAAACACGCATGACGCCGCAGGACTTTTCAACTCATCCAATGCGTCAGCGACCATGTTGGCGGCTTGAATAAACCGCTGGTCGGCGACATGGTAATAAATGCTCCGCCCGGAACGCATGTAATTGACAGCCCCCAGTTGCCGCATCAGCCGCAGGTGCTGCGAAGTATTGGCCAAGGTGATGCCGGCCTCGCGGGCAATTTGCGATACGCTGTGCGGTCCGTCTTGCAGACAACAGAATATTTTCATCCGCACCGGGTTGGCGAAGAGGCCGAAAAACGTTCCCAGTCTTTCGCACAGTTGTTTATGGCGTGATCGTGTCATCATGCACTTCCGTATCACCAACACATAGACGATTGCAAATACATGCAATCACTGGATTCATCATAGGAAATAGAATTTCGGCGTCAATACATTTCCGGAGACGTTTTTACCCCTTGGGAAATGATTGTTGTCCCGACACGGACGTTCGCGGGCCGCCATGCGACCGTCGGTGTGTAGACAATTCCCTTGTCCATCAAGGGTTATATACACTTTATATTTTTCTGCCACGGATCTGCTAAGAAAGTTACTCACGGCTCGCTAAGACATTTTCCTAGATCCGGAGCCGGATAGTTTCTTATGAGCAATAGCGGCACACTTCTTATTAGATTCATCGCCCGATGGGGCTACACTCTTGCCCAGGTCATGAATTAGAACATGACGTGAAAGGAAAATCATCATGCCAAGTAAACAATTATTGTGTGCCGCGGCGGCGGCTGGACTGGCAGCCATAGCCTGCAATCAGGCTATGGCAACCAATGGTTATCAACTCATCGGCATTGGTCAATACCAGATGGGTATGGCCGGTGCGGTGGTTGCGGCACCCGGTGATCCAATGACCGCGATTACCAATCCGGCGGGTTTGGCATGGTTGCAACCGCAGGCGGCATTCTCCATGGAAGGCTTTTTTCCGGATCGCGAAGCCAATTTTGGCGCCGGTACAATTGGCAGTCATTCCAATCTTTATGGCGTGCCGGCACTTGGATGGTTGGCACCGGCGTTTGGGCCGCATTTGTATTTCGGTGGCGGCTTCTACGGAACTTCGGGCATGGGCGTAAATTATCAGCAGTCCAACTATTTTGGCGGCAGCTTGGAATCTTACAGCAATATATCGTTTGCCAATATTGCGCCGGCTCTGGCGTGGAAGCCCGCTAAAAACTGGAGCGTGGGGTTCGCACTTAATCTGGCGTATGAGACGGCGTCCTTTCAGCAGACCGTAGACACCGGTAATACCATGTCCGGCTTAAATCTGGCGAATTCGACAAGCGCATTTGGAATTGGAGCCACCATTGGCGGAATGTATAAGCTCAACAAATGTATTACCTTCGGCTTGTCTTACCGCAGCCCGATTATTTTTACACCCCTTACGTATCAGGCCAGTTATGAAAGCCTTGCCGCTCAAGGCGGTCCCACTGGCGGGCCGGGGCAATACAGTACGCACTTGAATTATCCCGAACAGGTTGCATTCGGTGTGGCTTTCCACCCGACTTCACGTTGGACCATCAGCTTGGAAGGACAATACATCAATTGGCATGAAACCATGAATAATATGAATATCTACGGACCGTGGAACGGTACCAGCCATGTAAGTCTGCCCCTGCACTGGCATGATCAATGGGTTGCCAATTTCGGAACGCAGTATCGCATTACCAAATGGCTGACAGTTCGTGGCGGCTATTGTTACGGAAGCAATCCCATCGGCTCGCAAGATTTGGCCGCCAATTTGATTCTGCCAGCCATAATGACTAACCACATTACCGTTGGTGCCACCGAGGAGCTTGGAATGGGATGGACACTTACCGAGGCGTATATGCACGCATTCCAGCAATCCATGAGCGGAACCATGGCCCTGCCGGGTGGAGGAAGTGTTCCCATCAGCACATCCATGTCCGAGGATGAAGTTGGTGTGGAAATCGGCTACAAGTTCTAAGAGCGGCAATGGTGTTAAGAATCGCCCCGCGTTCAAACCGCCACTTTGAATTGGATCGCGGGGTGTGGGTCGTAGCCGATAATCGTGAAGTCATCGTAAGTTAATTGGTCGAAGGGCTTGCGGGCGATTTCCAGGCGCGGCAAAGGGCGGGGCGAACGCGTGAGCTGCTCCTGCAGGCCGGCGAGATGATCATATTCCGCCATTTTTCCATCGCGTTGGGCGACATAAATATGGGCATCGACAATGGTATGGGCGAATTCACCAACCCCTAAACCACACTCCTGTGCGATCATCTGCGTGAGTGTGGCATAGCAGGCAAGATTGAATGGGATTCCCAGGGCAATGTCGCCTGATCTCTGCGAAAGGTGGCAATTGAGTTTGCCATCCAATACCTGAAACACAAAGCTGTAATGGCACGGAGGCAGTTTACTGATTTCGGCGTTACCCGGTTCCCACGCGCTGACAACGAGCCGCCGGCTGTTGGGGTTGCGTTTTATTTCGTTGATGACATAAGCAATTTGATCGATTTCCTGTACCGGCGCGGAGGCGTGGCCAGTTTGGGCAACAGGGGCGTGGCTTTTTTGTACGGGATGGGGAAACCTGCGCCAGTAACGCCCATAGGCGGTTTCCAGTTCGCCATTTTCATCGGCCCAGGCATCCCATATTTTGGTCTGCTTACGGAGGTTTCGGATGTGCTCTTCTCCGGAAAGATACCAAAGCAGTTCCTTGAGCACGGCGGGATAATTGACTTTTTTTGTGGTCAGCAGGGGAAAACCATTGGCGAGATTTACTTTGTAAAATGCGCCGAAGTAGCTGATGGTGTCCACACCGGTGCGACTGGCTTTGCGCGTGCCTTTGTCCATGACCAGTTTGACCAGATCAAGATATTCTTTCATTCCGGCGGTTCCAGGTTAGAAGTTAAAAAGGCCACGATGCTTTAACATCGCGGCCTTTTACGAATATGGAGGCAAGGGGGCTCGAACCCCTGACCTTCTCGATGCCATCGAGACGCTCTCCCAACTGAGCTATGCCCCCGATTCGCGTAAGATTAAACTATCCGAATGTGCATCGTCGGTCAAGGATAAGCCGTTAATAGTCTACAGGAGCCTTTTACACGCCGGCAGTTGTCGGCTCACGCTACTTATCCTATTATTATTAGTCCACCCACTGGCCGGATGCCCGAGTGGACTAAGGGAGCGGATTGCAAATCCGCGATTCGTGGGTTCGAATCCCACTCCGGCCTTTACTCAGAATACCGTTAATTCTGCAACGTGAAACGCACCCGTTGCTTTTACCCACAATCGCCGCGATTTGGGTTAAAATTCAGCCATGACTACGCCCCAGACGCTTTATGTTATTGATGGTCACGCCCAGATTTATCGGGCGTATTATGCCTTGCCCCCTTTGAATGCCCCCTCCGGTGAACCCACGAATGCCACTTTTGGCTTTGTTTCCGCCCTGCTGAAGCTGCTGCAGGCAAAAAAGCCGTCGCGGCTGGTTCTGGCGATGGACGCAGGTTCCAGTGGCCGCGACCTTGTGGACAGCCAATACAAAGCCCATCGCAAACCCATGCCGGATGATATGCGCCCGCAGATTGAACGTATCATGAGCATCGCGAATATCATGGCGCTGCCCACGCTGCGTATTACCGGATTTGAAGCCGATGATGTTATTGCCACGTTGGTGCAACGTGTACTGGCTCAAACCCAGCCACCGGATATTTTTATCTGCTCACGCGATAAAGACCTCGATCAGCTTGTCGGCGATCATGTTCGCCTCTATGACATTCAAACTGGTGAAACCATTGACGCCGCCGCTTTAATCCAAAGCAAAGGCTATTCTCCGCAGCAGGCTGGAGATGTGTTGGCATTGACTGGTGATACGGCGGATAACATCCCCGGCATTCCTGGTGTCGGCCCCAAAACCGCCGCCAAATGGATCGCCCAATTCGGTAATCTCGATAATCTCATCGCGCATGTCGGCGAAATTCCGGGAAAAATCGGCCAGGCGTTACGCGATAATTTGCCGGTTCTGGCCCAATCCCGACAACTGGTGCGTTTGCAGTATGACGTTCCGCTGGAGTTACCAACCGCAGATTTTGATCCCGGCGCGCTGGCTAACCTGGAAAGTGTCTTTCATGAGTTGCAATTTCAACGCCTTCTGCCGGTATTAAGACAAACGCAACAAGCGTTCGGCATTACTCCCGTACACGCAACGGTTGCTGCTGTAAAACCATCGACTCGAAGTGGGGCCATTGCCAATAAGCAACCTGCCTCCGCCGCACCGAAAGGTCTTTTTGATGCGCCGGATAGCGCGCCGGCGGAATTACCCTACATTTCACCTTCGCAGTCGCCATCGGCATCACCAGCGGAACTGCGGGAAGTGCAGGGCGATTATCGTCTGGTCAACAGCACTTCCGATCTGGAAGCCATGCTGCAAGAAATTCATGCATTGCTGGCTGCCAACCCCGACCGCTGGCTGGCGGTGGATACGGAAACCGATTCACTTTCAGCTTTGCAATCTCGGCTGTGTGGCGTGTCCTTGGCCGCTAAAGAAGCTTTGGCTTGGTATATCCCTGTCATGGGGCCGGGTTGTGAGCTTACCGTTTCTGACGTGTCCGTGCGTCTGGCTCCGTTGCTGGCGGACAAAAGCGTTCGCAAAATCGGCCAGAATCTGAAATATGACATGCACGTTCTGCGCCGCCATAATATGCCGCTGGACGGCATTTATTTTGATACCATGGTCGCCGGTTATCTCGTCGATGCCGCACGGCAAAGCCTGTCCATGGATTCTCTGGCCGCGGATTATCTCAAACTCCGGCCCATCCCCATTTCCGATCTTATCGGCTCCGGCAGCAAGCAGGGCAGCTTTGCGGATGTGCCGCTCGACCGTGCCACGCGCTACGCCGCGGAAGATGCGGATGTCACGTATCGTCTGGCCTTGGTGCTGTTTCCGCTGATTCAATCCATGGGTATGGACAAACTGCTTTTTGAGTTGGAAATGCCGTTGGTGGAAATTCTCGCGCAGATGGAAGCCGCCGGTATAAAAGTTAATGCGCAACACCTCGGCGATTTAAGCATTCGACTGGGGAAGAAAATTGATTCTTTGCGCCGGCAAATCATGGAAGCGGCCCAGAGTGATTTCAACCCGGATTCCCCCAAGCAGCTTGCTGAGGTTCTATTTGAGAAACTCCACCTGCCCAGCGGAAAAAAGACCAAAACCGGTTACAGCACCAACGTGGATGTCCTGGAATCACTGGCGGATCAGCACCCGGTTCCGGCGCTGGTGCTGGAATATCGGCAGCTTGGAAAATTGAAAAATACGTATGTCGATTCGTTAACTCAAGAAGCGGCTTCCACCGGTCGCGTTCATGCCCAGTTTAATCAGACGGTTGCGGAAACCGGGCGGCTTTCCAGCAGCAATCCGAACTTGCAGAACATCCCCATCCGTACGGATGAAGGCCGGGAAATTCGTCGAGCCTTCATCGCCGACGGCCCGGATAAAGTTCTCCTGGCCGCCGATTATTCCCAGATTGAATTGCGTGTCATGGCGCATTATTGCCGGGAACCGGCGCTGATTGACGCCTTCTCGCGTAATCAGGACATTCACCAGTTTGTCGCCACAGAAATTTATCACGTTCCCCCGGAGCAGGTTAATTCGGATATGCGCCGCGTGGCCAAAACCGTTAACTTCGGCATTATTTATGGCCAAACCGCCTTTGGCCTCAAACAGGTGCTGAAAATCTCGCAAGCTCAGGCCGAAGCTTTTATCACCGCGTATAAGCAGCGCTTTCCCGGCATCGCCGCGTTTTCCCATGATTGCATCGCGCAAGCCGAACAACATGGCTTTGTCACCACCATCTTGGGCCGCCGCCGACCTATTCCGGAAATAACCTCGCACCAGCAATCGGTCCGCAACTTCGGCCAGAGAGCCGCGGTCAATACCGTCATTCAAGGCTCGGCGGCGGATTTAATTAAGCAGGCCATGGTTCGCATTGCCAAAATCATCCATGATGATCCAAGAATAAAACTGCTTCTACAAGTCCATGATGAACTGGTCTTTGAATGTCAGCGCACAGCAGTAGACGAATTCGCCGCCCTGGTCCGTCAGGAAATGGAACAGGCCATCGTCCTGACCGTCCCGGTAAAAGTTGAAGTCCACTGGGCCGACAACTGGCTGGACGCCAAGTAGGGGCGGTGGGCGAAAGCGTATTGCGGTTTGCCTGAACGGCCGCCCTTGTTTGCGTTCGTGCCGAGTATTTCAATGGGCAGCAAACCAATGGGCCGTTTTTGGGGGTATTACCTCATGCAAAGGTGGCTTACCGGCGGCTGTGCCGGGGGCCTCCCGTGGGTGTAAAGCCGCAATTCTCGGCGCGCCATTGAATTTATGGGCGTTTTTCCCGATGATACCTTGGTTTGATGGTTCTGAACGCCACGCGGAATCGCAAGCCAAAGATCGTTTTGACCGGTGCAGTGTCATTGGAGGAGAATATTCATCAATGGCGACCGTTGAACTCAAGCAGGTTTCCAAAATATATCCCGGCGGTGTGCGCGCGGTCAACAGCATAAACCTTACGATCAAGGATCGGGAGTTTGTGGTGCTGGTCGGGCCATCCGGCTGCGGTAAAACCACCACGCTGCGCATGGTGGCGGGGCTGGAGGAAATTTCCGAGGGAACGCTGAGTATTGATGGCCGGGTGGTCAATGACGTGGCTCCCAAAGATCGTGACATCGCCATGGTGTTTCAGAATTACGCGCTGTATCCACACATGAGCGTTTATAAAAACATGGCCTTTTCTCTGCAACTGCGGCGGCGCGAACTGGGCCTGACCAAACAGCTTATTGACCAGCGCGTGCGGGAAGCGGCGGCTATTCTAGGCTTAACGGATTACCTGAATCGCAAACCCAAAGCCCTCTCCGGCGGCCAACGCCAGCGCGTGGCGGTGGGCCGGGCGATTGTTCGTGATCCCAAGGCGTTTCTCTTTGATGAGCCGCTGTCTAATCTCGATGCCAAGCTGCGTGTGGAAACGCGCTCGGAAATAAAAAAGCTCCATTTGCGGTTACAAACCACAACCATTTACGTCACCCATGATCAGGAAGAGGCCATGACGCTTGGTGATCGTATTGTGGTCATGAAAGACGGCCTGATCCAGCAGTGCGCTGCGCCGCTGGAAGTGTATGAACGTCCCGTGAACCGGTTCGTGGCGTCATTTGTTGGCACACCGCCGATGAATTTTTTCACCGGCAATCTGCAAAAAGGCCGCGAATTTGTTTTTGGGGATCAGACTTTACTTCTACCGGCAAAAATCGTGGAAAATCTCGGCGGACGCGCGGATGGGCCGATCATTCTTGGCGTGCGGCCAGAGTCCATGTCGCTGTGTAATGAAGGGCGGTTTGCCGGAGAAAACAATTGTATCCGCGGCACGGTCAGCGTTATTGAACCGCTGGGAGACAAGGTGGACGTTTATTTTACCCTGGCCCATCAGCCGCAAATGGTCTGCCGTACCGATGCTCATCATCTGGCAGGAATACGTCCGCAATCACCGGGTTCTTTTTTTGTGGCCATGGATAAATGCCATCTTTTCGAAGCCGACGCCATGGGGCGAAATGTATCCCTGACAGGTGGTTGACGGCCCCGTCTCAGATAAGTTTTCAATAGATCCCACCGCGTGGAGTCTACTGCGACCTGCTATCCGCGTCCGCAATCAGGCGCTGGAGTTTTTCAAATGATTCCACATCATCTTTAAGTTCCAGCAGCGGCGGCAATTCGCGTCGAATGTGATCAAGATCAAGCTTGCCGAGCTGCCGCACAAGGACGCTGCCAACATCGCCCCAATCACGATCGCGGCCCGCAAAAACCTTGTGAATAACAAGATCTTCGGCCGAGCAGGTTGTCAGCGTTACCTGATCGCTAACCGACCATAAGGTAGCACGCTCTGTTGACGCCTCCTCAAACGGAAACGCGCCCAATGCGAAATCCAAGGCGATTCCACTGGCCGTTTTCGCCAGCAGCACACGGTGCTCCAAAGCAAAATTGCGAGCATTGCTCAGTCGCGCCGGAAATTTTTCCAGCAGGGTGTCTACAAATTTGGCCTCAGTGCCCCATGCGGCCATCAGGGTAAGGTCCACATCCTGCGTGAAACGAGGCATGCCCCAGCGTTGAACCGCCACGCCGCCGATGAAGCAGAATTGCCATGCGTGGTTGCGGCAGAAGGCCTCAACTTCCGCAGCGGCCAGGATGACGTCGTCCAAGCCGCTCATGGTTGCTTTCTCCGACGATGAAACAGGGCCTGCTGTTCTACGAGTCCGGACCAGTCCGGACGTTCGCGCCATGGCGTTCCCGGTACTTTCAATGTTTGAATTTGCCGCCATACATCTGCGTCGGTTAAAGCCCGCAGTTCCTGATCGCGAATGATTTCCAGCATTCTGGAAGTTTCACGATACTTTTTTTGCCACTGCACTTTGTCAAAATTTCCATCCATACCACAATTATATATTAATATCGGCGTGATGTCCTTGGAATTCACTACAGCATGTTCCTGACGGGCGCGTGACAGATTCCGCGGGCAATGAAAATAAGGTTTCCGAGCGCCGGATGATAATCCGGTGGTTGATCTTATGCCGCGAACCAACCAGCGGGTTATCACCACGGTGCTCTATGCTGCCGAAGTCCGTTCTGTAGTGGTATGGTTCAATCGCGGATTATGGGCCATTACCCGCGTAAAGTGTCACGCACCCGTTCCTGACTCGCCCGATTGACTGCTTGGCGTTATCATGCCGATCCGAGAAAACAATCAGTCATTCGGAGACGAATCGTTATGCAGGATCAGCAGTACATCGCGGTGGACTTGGGGGCTGAGTCGGGCCGCGTCATGCTTGCCACGGTCAATCAGGCCGGAATTGTGCTGTTGGAAATGCACCGCTTCCCCAACGGGCCGGTGCGGGTGGGAAACGTTTTACACTGGGATATTCTGCGGCTGTGGAGAGAAATTCAAACCGGCATCGGCAAAGCCATTTCCGAGGCGGCCTCCAAAGGACAAAGCGTCGCGGGTATCGGCGTGGATACCTGGGGCGTGGATTTTGGTTTGCTGGATAACAACGGTGAATTGCTGGCCAATCCAGTGCATTACCGGGATAGCCGCACGGATGGCATGCCGGAAAAATTCTTTTCCCGTATGCCCCGGGAAAGGGCGTATGCCATCAGTGGCATACAAACCATGAATCTTAACACGCTGTTTCAACTCTGTTCCCTGGCGGAGAATCGTCCCGCCACGCTGGATCAGGCCCGGCATCTGCTTTATATTCCTGATCTGTTGTCATACTGGCTTTGTGGCCGCATCGCCAATGAATATACCATCGCCAGCACCTCGCAAATGCTTGATGCCCACCAACGCCAATATTCAAAGGAAATTCTGGCTTGCATCCCCATGCATCCGCCGATATTGCCGGATTTGGTTATGCCCGGAACGTTACTGGGGCATGTAACCGGTTCGGCCGCCGCTGCCACGCAGGCCCAGGGCGTACCGGTTTTGGCCGTTGGTGCCCATGACACCGCCAGTGCCGTGGCCGCGGTGCCGGCGCATGCGGAAAACTGGCTGTTTTTATCCAGTGGCACCTGGAGTCTTCTGGGGGCCGAATTGGATCAGCCGATTTTAACCGCCGACGCAATGAATTTTAATCTGACCAATGAAGGCGGCGTGGGTGGCAAAATCCGACTGCTGAAAAATATTGCCGGCCTCTGGCTTTTGCAGGAATGTCGCCGGGCCTGGGCGCGTGATGGCAAAGATTTTGATTACCGCACACTCGTGCAGTTGGCTCGCGAGGCACCGGCGCGGGGATCTCTGTTAGACCTTGAAGATCCGCACATGCTCGCCCCCGGAGATATGCCGTTAAAAATTGTTGCCCAGTGTCGTCGCACGGGTCAAAAAATTCCTGAAACGCCGGGAGAATTTACCCGTTTGATTCTTGAATCACTGGCGGCCACGTATGCCCGGGTGCGGGACATGATTGAAAAAGTCACCGGGCGAAAGTTTACGCACTTGCACATCGTTGGCGGCGGATCGCAGAATGAGTTGCTTAATCAATTAGCCGCAGATGCCACTGGCCTGCATGTTCTCGCCGGTCCGGTGGAAGCCACTGCCATGGGTAATGTGATGGTTCAGGCCATGGCCACAGGGCAGCTTGATTCTCTTGCGGCTGGCCGACAACTGGTAGCCAAATCCTCCATGTTGCGCGAATTTGTCCCGCATGAAAAAAAGAAATAGATAATAGCTGACTAAACGGAGTTCATTGATGCTGAAAACAACCTTGCTGCATCCGCAGATACTCGCAGCCCTTGGCCGCGCCGGCCACAGCAGCAAAGTGTTGATTGCTGATGGCAATTACCCGGTATGGACGCGCCGCGGCCCCAATGCGGAAGTGGTGAATCTGAATTTGGCTGCGGATTTACTCAAGGCCACCGACGTGCTGAACGTCATACTGCAAAGCATTCCCGTGGAGGAGGCAATCGTGATGGCCCCCAATAAAACCGGCCCCTATAAACTCACGCAAGACCCGCCGATATTCAAGGAATATGCGGCCTTGTTGGATCAAAGCGCACCGGGCAATAAACTAAAAAAAATGGAACGCTTTGCTTTTTATCAAGCCGCCTCCACATCCGATGTGTGCCTGATCATTGCAACGGGTGAAAGCCGGATTTATGCCAATATCCTTTTGACCATTGGCGTGGTGCGCTAAGCGACTGTCCGGCATCGCATCCGGAATATAATCAGACGCCGCGTTGAATATCAGGCATTGCGGCCCTTGAATTTCTGCTGGAAAATCGCGTTTCGTGCCAACGAATTCACCAACCGCCAGCCATAAAGGGATTGTATGAATATTGTGTTAATCGGTTATCGTGGCGTGGGTAAATCCACCATTGGTAAGCAACTCGCGGGCCGCATGGGCATGGACTTTGTGGATACCGATGAACTGATTGTTCAAAGAGCCGGCAAGACCATTCGCGAAATTTTTGAGCAAGGTGGTGAGCCGCTGTTTCGTGATTTGGAGTCCGCCGTCATTGATGATCTGGTGGAAAGTGATAACGCCGTCATAGCCGCCGGAGGGGGCGTTGTATTGCGAAAAGCCAACATTGAAAAACTTCAGGCCAATGGCCGGATAGTCTGGCTGCAAGCCCCGGCTCAAGTGCTGTGGGAACGCATTTCCGCCGATACCGTCACCACTGCAAATCGACCCAACCTGACCAGCGCCGGTGGCTTGGAAGAAATTCTGCGTCTGCTGCAAATCCGTGCCCCGCTTTATGCTTCAGCCGCCGATATCGCCTTGGATGTTGCCAATATGCACCCCGATCAAGTGGTGCGCTATTTAGCCGAGATGGCCTGAATAGGCTGGATCTGGTTAATCCGTTTCAATCTGGAAGCCTTGAGTCACGGATTGATGATGCATGAAACTGCTGCGCAACGGACTAGTTTCCGCGGCGGGGGCCGGTGTTAGGGCATTCACGTTTGGCGAATCGGTAAGCACGGTGGCTTCGCGGCGTTTTTTACGTTTGCCGGACGTGGCCTTTGCAGGGGTGGTTTGGCTGACTGATGCGGTGGTGTGATCTGCCGGGGTGTGCCGGGGCGTGGGTGTAATTTTCCATACGGCGGGATACAGACTGGTTATATTTTCCCGGGCCACAATGCGTTTGGCATGACGTGAATTCAGGGGGCAAAGCTGCACATGACTGGCATCGGAAGCGGGGTTCCCCTGCGCATCGACAAAATAAATGCGTTTGAAGGTCGTGGCGAAATTGCCCTGCTCGTCAAGGCGTATCAGGCAGTCGTCCCCATCCGTGGGCGTTTCAATACTGGAAAGCACAATAATATCGCCCGGCAGATACTGCGGTGACATGGAATCGCCTTCCACCCGCAGCGCGAACATGCCCGCTTCCGGTTTTGGTGACGCTTCAGGCTGATTCGGTTGAGCGTCCGGTATCGGAGCGGGAATGTAGGCATCCGCAATGCCAACGGGATAATCCAGATCGGTAAATTCCGTCGGCGATCCAGCGGCCACCCGATTAATCAGCGGAATGTGAACCAATGGCGGATAGCGATGTTCAGTTGTCGCCGGAATGTTCACCGCTGACGTACCGGGCTTTTTAGTTGACCGGGCAGATCCGCGGCCCCGCAGCAACTCGTCAAGATCAACCGCACCGCTGTTATGCCTTGGCAGCGCGGAGGCCGCGTTTTCCGGCATAAGCAGCCGAATACTTTCAGGCGTGCGCAGCCAATCCGCGATGCGGATGAGTTCTCCTGATGGAATCGCCAATGCTTTTTCAATCTGTGCCAATTTGTCGCTGGAAGGCGGTCCGACCAGTCGAGCGGTTTCAATATTGGATAAATAGGGCTTGCTGATACCTGTGGCGGCGGCCAAGTCATCAAGCGTCATATCCATTTCCTGCCGTTGCCGGCGAATTCGCTTGCCAAGCTCGGCCAGTGTCGAAATCAAAAGAGTTTGATCCACATTTTCATTTACAGCATCAGAAACAGGTATTTTCATAACCTTAATCCTCCTTATATGTTAGTTAAACAACAAACATACAAAAATATCGTCCATTTTGCAAGTGCCTCGCATGAATTGTCTCCAGTTCATGATTTTCTGCGTCAAACGCGTTAAACTCTGCCAATGAAGAAAAAACCGTCAGTTGCGAATCGTTATGCCAAATCCCAGGCGCTGTTTGCCAAAGCGCGTGATCTTATGCCCGGCGGAGTTTCCTCGCCGGTAAGATCATTTAAAAGCGTTGGCCGCGACCCGCTGTTTATTCAATCCGGCGAAGGATCTGCGGTTCTTGATGTGGATGGTAATTCATACATTGATTACGTCATGAGTTACGGCCCGCTGATACTCGGTCATTGCCACCCGGCGGTTCAGGCGGCGGTGGCCAAGCAGATCAGTCATGGCTCCAGTTTCGGCTGTTGCAGTGCCTCGGAAGTGGAATTGGCCGGCATGATTTGCCAGGCCATGCCGGCGGTGGAAATGATTCGCTTTGTCAACAGCGGCACCGAAGCGGTGATGAGCGCCTTGCGTCTCGCACGCGGATTTACAGGCCGGAAACTCATTGTAAAAATGGCCGGCGGCTACCACGGGCATGTTGATGCGCTGTTGGTACAGGCGGGCAGCGGTGCCACTACTCATGGCCATCCCAGCAGTCCGGGGATTCCCGAAAATGTCACGGCCAATACCGTGGTAATCCCTTTTAATGATCTGCCCGCTGCACAGGCGGTGTTCGCCAAGTTCGGCCCCCAGATTGCCGCCATTATTACCGAACCGGTGATGGGTAATATCGGCGTGGTCTTGCCCCAGGGCGGTTATCTGGAAGGTCTGCGAACCCTGTGCGATGCGGCGGGGGCGCTATTGATTTTTGATGAGGTTATGACGGGCTTCCGCGTGCATCCCTCCGGCGCACAGGCCCTGCACCGTATTAAGCCTGACTTAACCTGCCTGGGGAAAATCATCGGCGGCGGCTTGCCCGTGGGGGCGTATGGCGGGCGGCGGGATATTATGAATCTGGTTTCTCCCGCGGGGCCCGTATATCAGGCGGGAACGCTTTCCGGCAATCCGCTGGCCATGCAGGCGGGCATCACCACGCTGCGACTGCTGCAAGATTTAAATCTATATCAACGTCTTGAAGTATTGGGAAAACAATTGGAAGACGGCCTGAGGCAAAGCGCAAAAGTTGCCCAGTGCGCCATTTCCGTGCAGCGTTGCGGCAGCATGATTACACCCTTTTTCTCCCCCGGTGGTGCCCCCGTCCACAATTACGCCGATGCGTTGCAGTGTGATCAGGCAGCCTTTTCAATGTTTTTTCAGGTACTGCTGGATGGAGGGGTATTGATTCCCCCATCGCAATTTGAAGCCTGGTTTGTCAGCGCTGCCCATAGCGAAAAAGACATAGAAAAAACCGTCGCGCTGGCGGAGAAAGCCATGCGCGCTGTCGCGGAAAAATAACGCCACGCAGAGCAGATGAATTTAGATAGGTGAACAGTCGAGCAAATAAGGCACCCTTAGAGACTCGCTGACGCACGCTGAAGACTCCATCTGCGGTCTACTTTCCTTTTTATCCGTTTAATCCGTGTCATCAGTGGTTGCTTCACATCCGTTTCCGCCTCCGAGGCCGGCTTGCAGTGGTGGATTGAAAACCGGACCACCCCGGCGCGCACGGGATAAACTTCTTGCACGGATAACCCCCCGGCGCACCGGGGTAAACTCCATTTTTGAGGGATTGTGTCGGAAAGCGCACAAAAAATCATTGTGCGCAGCGAAGAAATCGACGGATTGTGACGCCGATTCTGGCCCAGATCGCCTTTGTTAGATTGCACCGTCGCTTGTCTGGCTCTGATCTTATGACCCTGGCAGCGGCCTTTATGCCATCGGTTCAGGCTGCCCGGAGTTATCACCGCCCGCGAAAATGGCCGCCAATAAATATTGCATCCATCGATAGTCAATGTTATAACGACATCAATTCATCCATTCCAAAAACAAGGTTGTGTGGTATGAAACCATCCGTGACAGCTTTTCCTGATGTGCGTCCCGTGGTGGATTCGCTTATCGCCCGCGCCTTGGATCGCCGTGCTTCGGATATTTATGTTGAACCGGTTGCTGATGGTTTTCAGATTCGCTTTCGCATCGATGGCCTGCTGGAAACCATTGAACAACTGCCTGCCGAAACTGGAGAATCCGTTGTCAACCGCCTGATGGTCATGGGACACCTGCTGACCTATCGCCGTGATATTCCGCAGGAGGGGCGAATGAGCATCGATTCGCCACGCCGGTTGGATGTTCGATTATCCGTTATTCCCACGCTCCATGGCCTGCGGGCTGCCGTGCGCATGCCGGCGGAGCTTTTTGCGCCGCATCAACTTTCGGATCTGTTTCTGCCGCGCGATACGCTGGATTTTCTTATGGAATTCTGCCGCAGTGATTGCGGCCTGTTGGCGGTCATTGGGCCGGCGGGGGCGGGTAAAACCACGACCATTTATGCCCTGCTGGATCATCTGGCCCG
>JAJZVR010000276.1 GCA_021847065.1 Planctomycetota bacterium
TATTCGGTAACGAGTTTTAAGAAATCGACCGCAACGTACCGGCAGTATCTGCTTTATAATGGTCGGCCAACGCCAAATCAAAAGCCATTCTGCATATTAACCGTGGCGGCAAAAGTGGCCAGGAATTGCAGCAACAGCCTGAAATTTAATGTCAGTTCAAAACGCACGTTTATTCTTAACGGTCTGGCGGCCCATGAATGGACCGGCTATACCAATGCCGGCAACCCTTTTGCGGAACTTATTGTTTCACACCTTGGTGGCGGGGACAAACTGGACGCACTGGCGATTGCCCCGAATGATCAGATTCGGAAAATAGCACTGAAGATTTTAAGTTCCATCCACTGGACGCCCGACACCAGTGGAGAATAGAACCCCATTGCCGCCGGGCGTGGCACGGTGGCAAGTTTTAGCACAGATAACGATTCGCAGGAATATTTTCCGGGATTTACCGATCCTGTAGTACTTGGATGCTTTCAATGATCAATGAGTTAAGCGCACTGGAAGTTCGTAACAAAATAGCATCGGGCGAACTTACCGCTCAAGCCGCCGCGCAAGCAAGTCTGTCGGCCATTGCGCAAAGCGATCAACATCTTCACGCCTATAACGCGGTATTTGCGGATCGGGCGATGCGAAAGGCCCAAGCCATTGACCAAGCCAAAGCCGCCGGTAAACCGCAGGGGCTTTTAGCGGGCGTTCCCATTGCGATAAAAGACAATCTATGCACAACATTTGGCGCCACGACGTGTTCGTCGAAAATGCTTCAGAACTTTCGCAGTCCGTATGACGCCACAGTGGTGAAAAAACTTGAGCAGGCCGGTGCCGTCATTTTAGGTAAAACCAACCTTGATGAATTTGCCATGGGCAGCTCCACCGAAAATTCGGCCTTTGGCCCAACGCGTAATCCGTGGAATACCCAATGCGTTCCCGGCGGATCGTCCGGTGGATCAGCCGCCGCCACAGCGGCGCGGCTGTGTGCGGCCGCGCTGGGATCGGATACCGGCGGATCGATCCGGCAGCCCGCATCTTTGTGTGGCATTGTCGGCTTGAAACCGACCTATGGCCTCGTATCACGTTATGGCCTGGTGGCGTTCGCCAGTTCGCTGGATCAGATCGGCCCGATGACCCGCACAGTGGAAGATGCGGCCCTGCTGCTGCAAGTTATTGCGGGCCATGATCCATTGGACAGCACGAGCTGGCCGGAACCGGTACCGGATTATCTTTCTGAATTGGACAAACCACTGCAAGGCGTGCGCATCGGCCTGCCAACTGAATTCAGCGGCGAAGGCATTGAACCGGAAGTAAATAGCGCCATCGCCAAAGCGGTGGAATTTTATCGCAGCCAGGGCGCCACGGTGGTACCGGTGAATTTGCCGCACACAAAATATGGTATTGCCGCGTATTACGTTATTGCACCGGCGGAAGCATCCAGCAATCTTTCGCGTTACGACGGCGTACATTATGGCCATCGCACCGCCATGCCGGAAAATTTATTTGATCTGTATGCCGCCAGCCGGGCCGAAGGCTTTGGTCCGGAAGTACAGCGGCGTATCATGCTGGGCACCTATGCGTTGTCCTCCGGCTATTATGATGCCTATTACCTGCGGGCGTTGCGGGTGCGGCAATTGATCAAACAGGATTTTGACCGGGCGTTTGAAAAATGCGATTTTATCGCCTGCCCGACCTCCCCCACCGCAGCGTTTGAATTGGGAGCCAAGAGCGGCGATCCATTGCAGATGTATTTGTGTGACGTATTTACTGTAACGTGTAACATTGCCGGCATTCCGGGAATGAATATTCCGTGCGGATTTTCTCAGGCGGGCCTGCCGATCGGCCTGCAGATATTAGGCCCGACATTCAGCGAACAGCGCATGTTACGCCTGGCGCGGATGTACGAGAAAAATCACGACTGGCACACACGCAAGCCGTCACTGCCACAGGCATAGCCTGGGCGTGTATGAATTTTTCAGGCGTGCCGGGAGGCGTCGCGCTGATAGCCGTTGAATAAAAGATGAAGGATTCATTGATGTCCACTACCACTGCTGTTGAACCGCAATATAAGGTGCTTATTGGCATGGAAATCCATGTACAGTTGGCGACAAAATCCAAAATGTTTACCGGAGCCGCCAATGGTTTTGGTGGCGCGCCGAATTCACAGGTGGATCCGGTTATTCTGGGGCTGCCCGGCGTACTACCCGTGATTAACAAACGAGCCGTGGAAATGGCGATGATGGTGGGCCTGGCTTTGAACTGCCAGATTGCGCCGCATACCAAATGGGATCGAAAAAGCTACTACTACCCCGATCTGCCCAAAAATTACCAGATCAGCCAATACGATCAGCCCCTCTGCGGCCCCGGCAGCATTGAATTGCCATTATCGGATGGCAGCAGCAAATCAGTGCGCATCCGCAGAGCGCATCTGGAAGAAGATGCCGGCAAATTGATGCATGAAGCCGGCATGACGGAATCCCTGGTGGATTTGAACCGCGCCGGCACACCGCTGCTGGAAATTGTTACCGAGCCGGATTTAAACAGTCCGGAGGAAGCGCGGCTCTTTGGCGAGGAGCTGCGCCGGATATGCCGCTATCTGGCGGTTTCGCACGGCATTATGCAACAGGGGCACATGCGGTTTGAACCCAATATCAATTTACATATTTATCACAATGGAAAAACCGTAAAAACAGCCATTACCGAAGTTAAAAATCTCAACAGCTTCCGTTCGGTGGAGCGCGCGTGCAGCTATGAAATTCAGCGGCAATTGGCGGAATTTCTCGCCAATCCGGAGGTGGTTCCAAGTCAGGGTAAATCCACCCGCGGCTGGGACGACGATAAAGGCATGACCTTGCTGCAGCGCGAAAAAGAAGAAGCCCATGATTATCGCTATTTCCCTGATCCAGATCTGGTGCCGCTGCATGTAGATCCAACCTGGGTCAATGATATTCGCCCCGGTGTGGTGGAACTGCCCATTGCCCGGAGAAAGCGGTACCAGGAAAAGTTCGGCATGTCTGCCAAGGAAGCATTCTCCCTGACCGAAGAACGCGATGTGGCGGATTTGTTTGATCAGGCAGCTTCTCTGGGCGCGCCGGTACGTCGGCTGACGAATCTGTTTTTAGGCCCGGCGGCCAAAATGGCCAATGAAGCGGCTTCCGCAGAAGCCGCCACAGTGTTGATCAGCGATCTTCCGGTAACGGCCCAGCAGTATGCCAAGCTGGCGGAACTTATTGAATCCGGCGGCATCAGCGCGACATCCGCCGTGCCGGTATTCGAATATCTGGTCAAGAATCTGAACGCTGATCCGGCAGACGCGGCACAGAAACTGGGGCTGGTGCAGGTACGGGATCAAAACCAGACGGAAGCCTGGGTGATGCAGGCCATTGCGGCCAATCCGCAGGCGATCAGTGATTACAAAAACAATCCGAAGAAAAAGCAGGCGTCTATGGGCTTTTTGCGCGGGGCGGTCATGAAGGCCAGCCAGGGCAAAGCTGATCCGAAACTGGTTGGTGAAATTCTGGAAACCAAACTCAATGCGGCGGCGGCCGATGGCGCCTGACAGGGATGACGAATGGTAAAACAGCGTTTTTACAGTTGGGTTGCCGGATGTATCGCCGCTTGCAGCGTGCTATTGGCCGGACCATCTGCGGAAAGCTACCCTAAAAATAATATCGGCTCCACGCATCTGAAAGTCTATAACGCCCCGGGATTCTATACGTTCCATACGGATGTGAGCCTGAAAAAGCTGCGGCAAATCTGGCTGCGGATGAACTTTGTGGCCGAGGCGTATCAACAAAGGCTCCACGCCATATTCGGCGGCGCGGTTACTGAAAAACTTCCTTTTTATATTTTCAAGAATTCCCATGAGTATTACGCCGACGGCGGCATGCCCGGGAGTGCGGGGGTGTTTTATTATAATTACACGGGCCAGTGGCTCATGGCCGTTGGCGAAGGGCGTCTGAATCACGGCATCTGGCATGTTATTCAGCACGAGGGCTTTCACCAGTTCACGTTTGCCTTTATTCATCGGTTTCTTCCTCCCTGGGCCAATGAAGGAACGGCGGAATTTTTTGGGGAGGGGCTGTTTACCGGCTCGAGTTTTGTTACCGGTTGGATACCGCCCTATCGTGAAGCGCAGATTAAATATGAAATCAAACACAATAAATTTAAGGCCATTCACGCCATGCGGGAAATGAAATACAGCCAATGGAATGATGTACTCATGGGCACGAACTATGATGAAGCCTGGTCGATGATTTATTTTCTCGCGTATGCCAATCATGGCCGTTACGCCGTACCATTTACGCAATATCTGCGACTGTACCGTCATGGCTTTGATGCGGAAACCGCGTGGGATCGGGTGTTTGGAGACAACGATCTGGCGTTTCAGCGTTTGTATGTTAAATACTGGATGAACTTACCGCCCAATGCCACCGCGGAACTTTATGCCCGGGCGCAGACGCAATCGCTTACCAATTTTCTGGCCCGGGCCGTCACACTTAAACAGCGATTTTATTCCGCGAAGCATTTTCTTTCTGCCGCCGAGGATGGCTCTCTGAAGGTGTATCATTTTCCCAATCGCCTGTGGCTTCCACCAAGTCTGTTGCAACATGCGATTCATGAATCCGCAGACGTTGGAACCTGGTCGATTGATTCAGCATCACCTTTGCCCAAATTAATCTGCACGATGCCGGATGGCACCAAACTCATCGGCAGCTTCCGCATTGCCAATCGCCAGCCGGAAGATATTCGGGTAAAAGTAATCCGGAAAAAAAGGGGTGGACAGCCCGGCAATGCACTTGAAACGGTCGCGCATTAACCCGATACGCCTTAACTGCATCACAACTTACCGAAGCGCAATGATGCGATGCACATTCTTGTTTGCCAGCGTTTTTGCGGTGTTATGATCAACTTAATGTCGGATAGCAGCGTTAACGAGTCGGCTTAATACTCCACAAACGGCAATTCCGCTG
>JAJZVR010000277.1 GCA_021847065.1 Planctomycetota bacterium
TCCGGTGTGACGTGGGAAGCGGCACTGCGAGCGATCCAGCCGTGGTTGATACGATCCACCGGATGTTGTCCGTTTTGCAAGACAAGATTCAACCCGAAATTCTGTGATTTTACTTAACATAGTAATACTAACTCCTAACTTCTAACATCTGGCCCCGTAGGGGCCTTGAAAACATCTTGGGCATCAAGGAGCCTGTCCGAGTAAGCGATGGGCTGGGACGGCGTGATTTTAGGCCTCCATCAAGAAGCGGCGACGAAGGCATACCTGACGCAGACGGTACGCCGAGAAGCTGCGCCGCCGAGGGGGGCCTAAAAGCACGCCGCCCCGCAGGGTGGGCCGGAAAAGCACCGCCTGCTTTGTTGTCGCAACTCGATGACTCATCTTCGCCAGAGTCACCTCCATGCTCAGCCGCGCATCCGAAGCATTTCCGGCCCATCCCAGTCCCATGGGTTACTCGGACAGACTCCCAACATCTTGAAGAAAGCCCTCTAAAATCAAGGCTCCCATTAACTTGCGCATCTTGGGCAAGTTGCCCCGCTAACTTGGACATCTGGGGCAAGTTGAAATTCGCAAAGCAGCCCCTTTGGCAATCCATATTTGCTCCCTGTTGAGGCTGGAAGCCGAAATCCCGATGCCGCAGGAGCCGGCTAATCGGGCCTCTCCTATTCAACTCTCTCCTGCTCGCCTGTTCTGCGGCGGCAGCCGCTCGCCCCGTTGCCCCGGCGTGGTACTGAAAAATGAAAACTACCTGTAACCCGTCACCTGTAACCTAAAACCTCGGCGGCCACAGCCGCCGGCTAATCGGGGCTCACCTGATCACCTGTTCAACGATCACCTGTTCTGCGGCGGCCGCCGCCGCCGCCCGCCCGCGCCATTTTTGCGTTTTTGGACGTTATTGGATAAATTGGCGGGTTTGCAAAAGCGTGAGAAAACGAGCATGGGTATAGTAGTTCAGAAATTTGGTGGCACATCGGTAGCCACGGCGGAGAAAATTCATAATGCCGCACGCAAAGTAATTACGGCAAAAGCTGCCGGGCATCAGGTTGTTGTGGTCGTCTCGGCCATGGGCCATACCACCGATGAGCTTATTGAATTGGCCCGGCAGGTTTCACCCAATCCGCCTAAGCGGGAGATGGATCAACTTCTGGCCACCGGTGAGCAGGTCACAATCGCCCTGATTGCCATGGCCATTCATGCCCAGGGGCACGAAGCCATCAGCTTTACCGGCGGACAGATCGGGCTGATTACCGATACGGTTCACAGCAAGGCCCGCATCAGAGAAATTGACAAACGCCGTATTATTACCGAACTTGACGCCGGGAAAATTGTTATTGTTGCCGGTTTTCAAGGTGTCACCGAGCGGGGTGATATCACCACGCTGGGCCGGGGCGGCAGCAACGCCTCATTGGTGGCACTGGGCGCGGTGCTCAAAGCGGATGTATGCGAAAATTACACCGATGTGGATGGCGTATATACCGCCGACCCGCGCGTTGTGCCCAAAGCGCGGAAAATTGACCGCATCAGTTATGATGAAATGATGGAACTTTCCAGCGTCGGCGCGGGCGTACTGCAGACGCGGGCGGTGGAGTTTGCCAAGAAATACAATGTTCCGATCCATGTCCGTAACAGCGGCCACGACCGCCCGGGAACCTGGATCGTCGCGGAGACTAAGGCCATGGAAGAAATTGCCGTTTCAGGTTGTGCATTAAAAAAAGACCTTATGCGTGTGGCGCTGAAGAATATTCCGGATCGTCCGGGCATCGTCGCCAGAATTTTCACCGCCATCGCTCAGGCCAATATTGTCGTCGATGATATTATCCAGAATGTGCTTGATGATGGCACGGCCAACATCAGCTTCACGGTAGAGCATGGTGATGTCGCTGATCTCAAACCGGTGACCGAGCAACTGCTGGCTGAACTTGGCGGATCGGCCACGTATGAAAAAGATATGGCCAAGGTATCGGTGGTGGGAGTTGGAATGAAGCAGGCCACCGGTGTTGCCGGCACAATGTTCAAGGCGTTGGCGGATCAGAAAATCAATATTCAGAATATCAGCACCAGCGAAATTCGCATCAGTTGCCTGGTAAGCCGCTCCGACGCCGAAAACGCCCTGCGCGCCGTACACACCGCCTTCGGCCTGGATCAGGTATAACGTTAAGGATACAGATATATGAACGCCAGCGCCATTCCGGATTCACCCATTGATATTCCTTCGACCGTTGAGCCGCAATCTGTGGTACTTGCGGGCGGGTGTTTCTGGTGCGTGGAGGCGGTGTATCGGCAATTGCGCGGGGTGCGGGAAGTTGTTTCAGGTTATGCGGGCGGTGCGGCTGATACAGCCAATTATCGGGCGGTTTGCACTGGCCGCACGGGCCATGCTGAGGTTATTAAGATCACCTTTGATTCCGCGGTTTTAACGCTTGGCCAATTGCTGAAAATCTTTTTCGTGGTCGCGCATGATCCTACAGAATTAAACCGGCAGGGTAATGATGTCGGTACGCAATATCGTTCGGCTATTTTTTACAGCAACCAGCAACAGCATGATGTTGCGGCAGCGTATATTCAAAAGCTCGATGCGGCCCGCATTTTTTCCGAGGCGATTGTCACCACTCTTGAACCATTGGAAAACTTTTATCCCGCGGAGGATTATCATCAGGATTATGCCGCGCTGAACCCCCAACAGCCCTATATAGCCTGCGTAGCGCTACCCAAGTTGGAAAAACTGCGGGCGACGTTTCCGGAAATGTTGAAAAAAACCGGAACGTCCTGATTGCCGACAGTTACACATGTTCCAGGATTTTGTGCCGCGCGTTGATGCCGAGTTGAACCAGGTCATGGGAAGCGATCTCACCGGCAATGCTGCGCATCGGGATGGGACTTTCCGGCGGTTGGGCCATGCGTTTGATGTGGCCAAAGCGCAGGCGCACGGCCCAGCCAAATGTCCGGCGAATTGTTTGAATCAATCCCAACATGCCGACAATCTGCATACCGGCGGGCTTCATCGATACTTTGGTGCGGCTGTGAATCAGCGCCACAATCAACCAGACTGGATTGTAAAAGTACGCATATCCGGCCAGGAGATTAAGCTGCTTTCTCCATGGGTACTGGTGCTGCGACGCGATTACATAGTTGCCATCGTACATATAATTCAGCACGCTGCGGCCCGCCACGCTTTCAAAAAACTGACCCGATGTAAATGTGCCATCGTATAGTTTTGTGCCCGGCGAGGGCGTCATCATCAACACTTGCAGCGAAACCGCGCCGGCTTTCCGCAGAATCTTAATTTGATTCAGCAATCCATAAGCGGAGTTATGGGTATAAAGCGGTTGGCTATCGTGGTGCATCATCATGGGCATCGGGCAAATGCCCACATCACGCAGGCTGCGGAATGCTTCGGTGGTCTTGTTGACGCTTTGCCCCTTTTTCACCAGCGTTGCGGTCATGTCTTCTACGCCCAGCCAAAGTGCCCGGCAGCCGGCGGAACGCACCAGCGGCAGATGTTCCTTCATAAGCAATGTGTCGTGCACGGTGACTTCCGTGTACCAGCGGGCCTTTCGGCTCAGCCGCACGCCTTCAAATTCCGCCCGGGCCAACGTTTCCACAATCTCCAGCGTGCGCGTCTTGTTGTTGAAGAAATTATCATCGGTACCAAAAAAGTAGCGCAGGCCGAATTCACGGTATAACCGCCACATTTCGTCAGCGATGCGCCCACCACTTTTTACACGGTGTTGCCGCTGGTTATAAGCCGGGATCGGGCAGTACGGACAGGCAAATTTGCAGCCAAATGTCATCACCAGAGAACTAATCGGCGTCAGCCGGCGCACGCGACTCGGCGGTAGCGCCTGCGGTGCCAGTTCCAGGCCACGGCTCGGGGCTTCCAAAAGTCGGTAGCCCAGTACCGGGTCGGGCAATTCGTCCAGATCCATCACCAGGCGTTGCACGCCGGTATCAATAAGCTCTCCGGCAAACTGCCCATGGTCATGGCGGGCGTAGACCAAACCGGGGATGTCCTGCAGAGCACCGCTGTCGCGTGCGCGTTCAAATGCCGAGCGCATGGACTCCCCATTTCCGCGCATTGATAACAGAACTTCCAGGAGGCTTAACAGAACGTATTCCTCGCCGGTGACCGCGACATCGGCACCGGCCATGGCAGGGTGGCCAGTACCAAATACCTCATAGGGTTGATACACGTTCAGCGAGCCACCCGCGATGATAAGCGGCCTGTGTGCGGGATCAATGCGATGCGCATCACGAATCATTTTCCGGCAGGGAGCCAAGTGCATACCCATACTTGAAATCATAAAAAGATCAGGAATCCGTCCATCCAGTCGCATGCGGGCAGGGCTGAAATTCCTGTTCCACTGCTGTAATACGATGCGGGTCTTGGCAAATCCCGAATCCACCATAGCCGAGCCGATGGCCCGAATACCCGCCGGTACCATGCGTGTGTCGGCATAAATAAACGGTAACATGCGTGTGCGATGATCAAAGGCGCAGGCAATAACCGTCACGAGATCATGCCGTGCAGAAATGGGGCGTAACCGCCGACGAATGTCGCGTAGTTCACCGGGCGGTAGTGCGTTGTCCCCGCGATCACGATGAGGTAATTCCATGACCCGTTACTCCATGCGGCACAATAGCCCAAATTCCCCACCCCCCGAGTACAGGCGGCTTTTTTGATAAAGCCTTTAATAATCATACCAACATTACCGGCGCTATACAAAAATACAAAATGCGGCATCGTCTGTCGTCCTAATGCGTCTTCGCTGGGCATCGCGATATGTTGCACGGCATGAGTTACATAAGCACTGCACCAGTGAACGTGGCAACGCTCTATACCCGAAAATGAACCGCCCAATGATTACTTGGTCCAAAAACACAATTCGGTATTTACCCAATGCGTGACTATAATAAGGGCGTGGCAGTCAGAAAAAGTTTTAGGAGTGAACGTATGACGTT
>JAJZVR010000278.1 GCA_021847065.1 Planctomycetota bacterium
AGCGCTGCGGCGGTGGCTGTCGCCGCCGCGGAGCAGGAGAATTTGGAACAGGTGATCAGGAGAGCAAATAAGGCTGGCCTGAAGGTCTGACGGGGCTTTCTAGAAAAACTCGACTGCGGTGTGCTTTAGGGGGTGGCGAAAGTGGTGCGCGGGAAAAAGTGACCTGGTCGTGTGGTTGTCCGAGTATTGGGGTGTGGGAATTTTTTCGGGGGGCACCAAATTGCGGCCGCGAGCGCGTGTTTTGGCTTTGTGTTTCGATCGGATAGTCCACCACCGGCAAAGCCGGCGGCTATGTAAGAAATACCACGGGGGCACGCTGGCTGGAAAAATTGCCACACCCGCGTAATGGGATTGCGATGGAGCTGAAATGTTCCGCCTGCTTTGTTGTCGGATCTCGCGGAATCATCTTTCAGAGTCGGCTCAATGCTCCGCCGCGCATACGGGGCGTTTCAGACCCATCGCAATCCCGGCCATTACTTGGACAGGCTGCTAGCGATATACTATACGGTCAGAGTTACGGAGAAGCCTGAGCGGTCGAAAGGGCGTGAACGGTTACCGGGATTAAATTCATTTTTCTCGGCGACCAATAGAATCGTTGTTAACAATATGGTATGAGATACAAGAAAACGTTATGTCACAAAAGCAGTAAGGCTTCATTTAAAAGGATTCAAAATGACTTCGGATGAAAACAAGAATGAGCCGACGGGATTGACCCGCCGCGAAGTGTTGCAGCTTGGTGTTGCGGTGGCCGCAACGGGTCTGGTTGAGACCGGTGCGCGGGTGGCGGCGATGCAAGGTGCGCCGCCGCAGCTTGTCACATCGCCGGACGCAAAACGGGTGCATGATTTGTCAAAGCTGCACTGGCAGTTGTCCGGATATATGCCGTACAGGGAACGTGGAGGGGCCACGTCCATTGTGGATATCCGTAAAAGCACGGATCAGAAGATTGGGCCGATCCCCGCTCCCGTGCCAGGCTCGGTACAGATGGCGCTCTTGAACGCCGGTGTAATCAAGGACTGGAACCTCGGCCTCAATGGTCGCGATTGCCAGTGGGTGGAGAATCTGGACTGGGTTTATCAAACGGTGATTCCCGACCAATGGCTGCATTCCGGCAAGCAGTTCCGGCTGCATTGCGAAGGATTGGACTATCGGGGTGCGATTTTTCTAAACGGCACCCTGGTGGCGAATTTCGAGGGATCATTTGCGCCGCATGATATTGATTTAGGGCCGCACCTCAAGGCCGCCGGCAATGTGCTGGAAATTCTCTTTGAGCCTCCGCCACGATGGCTGGGAGACTTGGGATATGCGTCGAGGATGAAAGCCCTCAAGCCGCGATTTAATTATGGTTGGGACTGGATCATCCGCCTGGTGCAGGCCGGTATATGGGATTCCATTACTCTGGAGGTTATTGACACGGGAGAAATACGTGAATTCCGAGCCGTGGCGGATGTGGACATGGCCTCCGGGCGGGGCGTATTGAAAATCTTCGGTGCCGCCGGCGGTGGCAGCAAAATCCGCCTGACGTTGGCCGATGAAGCGGGGCTGGTTCATCAACAGGAAATGGACCCACCTTTGCTGGCAAAAAATGGGGCTCAATGGAAGGATTTACCGGTCACATTGTGGTGGCCCAACGGGCACGGAGAACAGAAACTTTATGCCCTGACTTGTGAACTGCTGGACGGCAACGGGCTGCTGATTGATCGCCAGGTGCGTAGCGTGGGATTCCGGAACATTCAATGGCGGAAAACAAAAGGAGCGAAAAATACCGTCAATGCGTATCTGGATGTGATGCCGGATGTGGAGCGTTATCTCTGTGCGGTGAATGGCAAAGAGATATTTCTTTGCGGTGTGAATTGGACACCGATTCGACCCAATTTTGCGGACCTCAAGGATGAGGATTACGATTTGCGATTGAATTTGTATCATGCCATGGGGGTAAAGATTCTGCGCGTATGGGGCGGCGGCTTTCTCGAAAAGGAACATTTCTACAATCAGTGTGATCGGCTGGGTATTTTAGTCTGGCAGGAGTTTTCGCTGTCCGGGGCGAGTATCGACCGATTTCCACCGGACTATCCGGAATATGTTGAAGCTTGGGGCCGTGTTGCCGAATCGTATATTAAACGGCGGCAGCATCATGCGTCCCTGCTGTGTTGGTGCGGCGGCAACGAGTTGTTCAATAACCTCAACGGAATCAATCCCGGCAAGCATACCGAACCGCTGACCATTCGGCATCCGGTATTGAAAAAGTTTTACGAGGTAATTGATCGGCTGGACCATGGCCGACGATTTATGCAGACCGCCCCCTATGGCCCGCGGCTTTTTAATGATATTGAAAACTGTGGCAAGGGCCTGTTCTGGGATACGCATGGACCGTATACAGTTGGCGGCCCGGTCGATGGGGCATGGAAAGAACTCTGGGACAAAGGTGATTCCATGTTTTACTCGGAATTGGGAGCGCCGGGTGCCAGTTCCGCCGAACTGATTCACAAGTACAAAGGCGATTTGAAAGCGTTTCCGTGCACGTCTGACAATGCACTGTGGAATCGCACTCCGGACTGGATTGACTGGCCGACGTTCGTACAGGAGAAGGGACATGCGCCAGCGAATCTGGAGGAGTTTGTTGCCTGGAGCCAGGCTCGGCAGGCGGCCGCACTGGGGGTGGCGGCCAGCGCGGCGCTAAGCCGATTCCCCGCCTGTGGCGGCTTTATCGTGTGGATGGGCCATGATGCATTTCCCTGCACCGCCAACACCGCGGTCATTGACTTTGACGGTAATGTCAAACCGGCGGGCGTGGCATTGGCCAAGGTGTTCCGTGAGGCTTGATCTGATTCAAACAGATCGCCACGCTGTGGAGTTGTTCCGGGGGAACCACTTCGGGCAAATGCAAACAACGTCATGGTTTGCATTTGCCCACGCTGCGGATCAAAGACCTACAAGGCTCTCCGCCATGATTCTTCCTGCACGCTGGTGAGTTCGCCCAGACAGATCACCTGCCGCTGTATCCATCGGCCGTCGGCGACACACCGCTTCTCCATCACCCTCCGCTCGGCATGAGTAGGAATTTACGTGGTATCGGCACGGCCCGCACATACGCACGCGCCGCCTCGACGTTGAAAAGATTTTTATAAAGCAATTCAATCAACGAATGCGCCGTCTCCGTTTGGCGTTTCGATGTGCCCATGGGCAGCCCGGCAAACGACCACCACCCATGCACACCGAACCTGTCTTTATTTTTGTCCAAAGGAAGCTGGATAAACCGCCATATATAAAATCGCGTTTGGGCTTCACGCCATAGCTGATCCAGTACCTGCCAGGCTTGGGTCATCATGGGTGTGTCATAGCGGGCCAGATTGATCCCCGCCGCCAACTGCTGTTTGGAAAACACACCAACCCTATGACCATTAATTTTCAACGTATATCGCGAGGCGGCCAGCCCTTTCACCCGCAACGTCTCAGAATCCAAGTTGCGATAAAATCCACACAACTTCACGACCATTGCCGTAACAGGATTGGTGTACTTCCAGTTGGGCGTCGGAGGTTTCCACAGTGATCGGGAAAACGCTCCAAAAGGTGGCCCAACGGGTGCCAAAATTGGTGGAAACTGAGGCCAGTTTTCATGTAAATCCATGATGGGTAAAGGCAGTGCCTTATCCTTCTGTATCCATGAAACGGTGCCTTTTGCCTCGCCGAGTGCCGACACCGTGGTATTAACGGATTGGAGAACTGACTTGGCACGGACATTAATATCCACCGCCGTAACAATCGCCGGGGCGTTCCATGCCTTCAGCAGCGCTTCGGCCATAACCAATTGGCCATTGGCAGCAGGATGTACCCGCTGGGGAATAATGTGTTGTGCCAATTGTGGGTTAATCTTTTCCGCTTGCTGCAACACTTTCACCAGTGGTTTATTGAAATTCACATATCCCAAGTGATATTTGGCCGCCAAGCTTTTTACAAATTGGCCATAGCGGATCAGAACCGCGTTGTAGCCGCCCGGAAATCGTGGCGGAGACGTTACATCATCGAAGGGCGATGGCGCAATAAGCACAATTCGCACGCCGGGAAGATGACGTTTCAGTGCGTTGATAATGTGTTCATAACCCTTGCAATAAGTGCTAAATAATCTCGGATTAAACGCCTGATAGCCCCCGTCATTCATGCCCAGCATGATCGTGACCACATTAGGCTTAAATGCATACACATCGCGTCTAAGTCGCAGATTGATCGGGCCTGCCCACCCGCCGCTGACCCGGTCTCCACCAACACCGGAGTTGACAAACCGAACATGCAACTTCGGAAACCGCGTGCGGACATACAGTTCAACATCGGTGGTGTAAAATCGCTGTTCGGTGATGCTGTCACCATAAAAACAGATGCGATCACCATTTTTCAGAAAGAATGGCTTGGCCGCCGCAGTTACACCTCGGATGGTTCCGAGCAACGCAAATACAAAAATCACAACACCGAGAGTACGTTTCATGAGCGACTCCTTAGATGGCTAAAATGTTTGCCCGTACGCGTCGGCGTCGTATTGGCCCAGATCAGTTTTGCCCGCTGGGCGTTGGTCCTGACGGTCTGAACAAACTGCGGAAAGCATTTGGCATATTCTTGCTCGCTGCATCCGGCCCCATGCACACCATTATTGAAATGGTTCACATTGAACCCGTAATTTTTAAGAATCAGTGCGATTTGTGTCGGCCACATCGGATCACCCGCGCAAAGCGAGGATGCAACATAACCGCCAGAGGCGTTGCCTTTCACCATAATTTGCACCTCATAAAAAAAAATAGATAAATATACACATCCCGGAATCGTTCCCGCCCTTTATTGCTTGAGCGGCCGAACGGGGCCGGCCAGATGCAGAACAATCACAGTGGCCACCGAGTCCGGTGGATTAGCCGGCAGATAGACCAGTTGGCCATCATTGTCCGAGGCGGTTTGCAGCTTAACAAA
>JAJZVR010000279.1 GCA_021847065.1 Planctomycetota bacterium
GAACCTTTTCCGCGGGCGCATTCATCGATCATTCCTGACTTCACATTCACCGGGGCGGCTTTGGCGAATGTATTTGAATATCACCGCCAGCGCCGCGCCGGCATCCATCGATACACGCAAAGCCACCGCACCGGCAACCGCCAGCATGGGAATCGCCCCCGGCCAACTGCGCGCACCAAGATCAAACAGCCCCAGCGCCACGAGCGTAAAGAGAATCACCAGAATAACCCGCGGAAATGTCGGCCAAGTCCGCAAACGCACCAATTGCCGCCCATTGCCATGCTCTTCAATGGCCAGCCGCATGCGCAAACCACCGAACGTACCGCTGCGACACGCGAGATCCCATCGGTCAAAATCACCGCCGCGCTGCACGCACATCCCCTCCTGTTTAAGGAACATTTCCAGATCAGCCAGCCGATCTTCCGTGCTGCGCCAGGTTTCACACCAAAGCACAAATTCCCGCGGTACCGGTATATCCAGACCGCTTGGAAACCGCATCCGCCATGGAGATAACCCGCGCGAAAGGCGCCCGCGCAAACGCGCCACCGGTTGAATCAGATAGCACCACATCGTTAAAAGTCGTAATTTTAATACGGCCGCCCCCGTGCGCGGAACTTCATCAAAGCGGCAATAAAATGCGCCAATAACGGCCTGCGTGATCGTCGCCGCCATTGCCGCCAGCAGCAGAAGTCCCAACACCACCGGATGCCAGTAAAAGCCCACCATGAACATCACAGTTAAAACCAGCACGCCCAGATACCATTCCGGCGTCATCGCCAGGGACATCAGCACGCCCGGTGATCCGTGATAAACACTCTGAAAAAGTGCTCCACCCCATGAGCCATGATATATTCTGCGCCGTCCCCAGTTTAGAAATTGCCATAATCCCCGGCCATATAGCCGCCCATGCCACGCAATATGGCCAAAGGCATTGTATTTTTCCGGCCATTTACGCTCCAGCATCGCTTCAGCTTTACCGTAATTCAACTGCTGCCGCCAATACGCCCGCAGCGAATTTCGTCGCTTATGCCATACCGCAGCCGCAGGGCTGAAGCCCAAATTCCACCCGCGCGACTGCAGGCGCCAACACACATCAACATCATCGCCGGCAATTCTAAACAGCGGATCGAATCCTCCGATAGCCCGCAGAGACTTCGTGAGAAACGCCATATTGCAGCCGGGAATATGCTCCGCCACGGTGTCGCTTAACAATACATGCATCGGGCCGCCCGGTGAATGCGCCACCGCATCGGCAATATCGGCGTCGCCGGGCGGCGCAATATTCGGGCCACCCACGCCGACAAATTTCCCCGTCCGGAATGTTTCCACCAGAAAATGCAACCAATATGGCGTTGGACAGGCGTCATCATCAATATAAGCGACTATTTCTCCGGTTGCAGCGTCTAAACCCAAATTGCGGGCATTGCTTAGACCTTTGTTTTCCGATTGTATTAATTTCACCGGAAACTCCCGCACAATCTCCGCCAGAGCGTCGGTTGATCCGTCATCCACCACAATGACTTCATAATCGGAATACTGCATCGCGCAAACACCTTCCAGACAGAAGCGAATCGTGCGCGACCCGTTATAACTGCAAATCACCACCGATATTTTGGGCCATTTCGCATCCACCCGGAATGGCACTTTTGAAAACGCATCTTCAGCGGCCACTAATGCCAGCTTGGCTTTACGGTCGCGCGTGGTCAGGCCAAACTCCCAACCGGTAATTTCACTTCCACCGCGATACCATTCATCAGTCCAGGCAAACAAAAAGGTTCCCGCGCAGCCGCTTTTAAACACCGAGCGAATCTGCCAGCCCAGCGTTGCGGCCTGCTGCGCTTCTCCTCTGGACAAACTGTCCAGGCCGATTTCCGCCAGAAGCAATGGTTTATCACCGGCAATGTTGTGCAACCGGCTGATATAGTTACGCAGCTTATCCTTCGCCTCCAGATAGACGTTCATCGCCATGAAATCCAGGAATGGCAGATACAAATATTCAGTTGTGGGATAATTGACATACGTTACCAATGCGGCGGGATCGACTTCCTTCGCCACGGTGTATAGCTGTTTTAGAAATCGCTCAATGCGCCGATATCCGTACCAGCGCACAATCGGTGCGGGAATTTCATTGCCGATGGCAAATGCCAATAATGCCGGATGTCCGGCGCACTGCTTAACACCTTGCCGCACGCGCTCAACAATGGAATCCCTTGTTCGCGGATGATCCAGAAACGCTGTGTGCTGCTCCCATGGCAAACCCACCAGGACATACAGGCCATGGCGTTGGGCCGCGTCCAACAGCCAGCGGGGCGGAACCGTATACACCCGCACGCAGTTAATACCATGTTCAGCCATCATCCCAAAGTCACGGTCAACCTGCTTGGGTGTGTGATATTCACAACCATTGGCCTCCGGGCAAAACGGCCCGTACGTCACGCCCTTAATAAGAAATGGCTGATCTCCCCGGCACAGAAATTTGCCGTGGACCGATAACCGCACATCGGAACCGGTGGAATAAACCACCGGCGACGGCGTTACTGTTACAGGTGATAGAGTTGTTTGCGTCATCGTCCACTACTCCTCAACTCATACCGCCCGCCACCAGTCCAAGGCTTTGATTATAGCAGATCTCACCGAATTGCCATAAGACGCGCCACTTCCAACGCCACGCGGCGCGCAGCGGGCATCTGATCGGAGAATGCGGCCATGGGCGCAGTCAACGCCGCTAAATCATGTGACATCGCCTCGCGCTTTTCCGGATTGGATAATAATTCGACCGTTGTATCAATAATCGGTTGAACCGGACCATAAAATGGCATGAATTCCGGTACCAGTTCCCGATCCGCCAATATATTCACTAGACACAGAAATTTGCTCTGAATCAGAAATCGACCAACAAGATTCCATTTCCACCAGGCCACACGATACAACACAATCATTGGCTTATGATGGCGCGCAATTTGCAATGTCGCCGTTCCGCTGCATGTAAGCACAAGATCCGCCCAGCGGATAATCGCATCCGTGACTCCCGTACGCACATCTATTTTCGCCCCATACCGCGGCAGGAAGTTCCTAATTTGCCACGCGCGGTCCTCATCCGCCGCCGCCGCTACTGCCGCGACACCCGGAAACTTACCACGCACCGCTAAAAATGTTTCCAGCATCGCCGGCAAATTCGCCGCAATTTCCGCTTTGCGGGATCCCGGCAACAATGCTATCCGCAGCCCGCTCTTGGGTAACGGGGGTTTAAGCGCTTCGGGATCCGTCTCCGCCCGGTTGGCCGCCTGATCAAATAACGGATGCCCCACATAAACAGTATGCACCCCCTGATGGCCGAAATAATGCTGCTCAAAAGGCAGCACACAACACAGCGTGTCCACCGTCGCACGAACCAGTCTGATTCGCCACGGTGCCCAGGCCCAAAGCTGCGGGGCCACATAATAACATATCGGTATGCGTAATCGCCGTCCCAAACGTGCAATGCGCAAATTCACCGTCGGCGAATCAATCGGAATAATCACATCTGGCCGGTCGAGCGCCAATTCTTTTTTCAACCGGGCCAGCAGATCCAGCCAATAGCCGCCTTGCGCTAACGCGCCAACCAGCATGGTCGAGTTTTTTGTCGGATCAGCAAAAATCCGGCAACCCGCCTTCGCCATTTTCGTTCCGCCGATTCCGATGAACCGCGCCTTGGGAAATTCACCGCGCAACGCCTCTATCAACGCGGCTCCCAGAGCATCTCCGCTGTGTTCGGCTGCCGAAAGAAAAAATACCGGCGAATTGATGACTTACGACTCCTTTACGCCATATCCATGGCGAACCTGCGGATATTCACGCGTTTCCACCGCCCGCACATACGCCTGGGCCGCTTCGGCCACCGCTGCGGGAACAGCGCCAAAGCGCTCGACAAACCGCGGCACCTTTTCGCTGTAGCCAAGCATATCATGTAACACCACGACATGGCCATGACAACTCGGCCCCGCTCCGCACCCCAGAACCAGACATGGAACCGCTTCCACAATCCGACGACTCACCCGATCCGGCACCGCTTCCAACAGCAGCATCTCCGCGCCAGCCGCCACCATGGCCATACTTTCCCGCACCAGCCGATCTGCATCCTCTTCCGTTCGCCCCTGATACCGGTACCCCCCCAGCTGCACCGCTCGTTGTGGCAACAACCCCAAATGTGCACAAACCGGAATGCCTGCCATCGCCATCGTTCGCACAATGCTTTCATGCCGTATATCGCATTCGAGCTTCACGCAATCAACACCCGCTTCCGCCATGAACCTTTTCCCGTTAGCCACCGCCGATTCTTCCGTGGCATAACTGCCAAACGGCATATCCCCCATTAAAAACACATCCGCAGCGCCGCGCCGCACCGCACGCGTCAGCAATATCATAAAATCCATCGTCGCGTGAATCGTTGAACTTTCACCAAGTACCGTTGTCGCAACGGAATCCCCTACCAGCAGTATCGGTACGCCGCAGGCAGCCAGGATTTTCGCGGTGGGAAAATCATAGCACGTCAGCATGGCAATCGGACGACTCTCCTGCCGCATGGTTTTCAGCGTATGAAGCGTCATTTTGCCCTCGGCGCGCGGTGGCGCGATTTCAGCGGCAGGCTTCCTATCCACGGACTCTACAGACATACAATAACTCTTTTCCAAAGCCGATATTCACCATCACATTATAACCATTTACCCATCATTTGCCGTCACACCGCAGACCGCAACAAAACACAGTACCGCTCATGGCTCCCAACCTCATTGACGATACGCCCCCCCCCGCAATCCCATTACACGAGCATGGCAATTTTTCCGGGCAGCGTGCCGCCGTGGCATTCCTTACAATAGGGGTAGGGAAGTCCGCTTTTTATTGCGGACTCCCCTCCCTCCGAACCGGACGTGCGGATTTATCCCGATGCGTCGGGACTCTCCGGTCAACA
>JAJZVR010000280.1 GCA_021847065.1 Planctomycetota bacterium
AAAGCCAAACACGATTACATCACCGGATGGCGGGAATGGATGAAAACGCATGGAGCGCTGCATAAAAGCGGTGTCGGTCCGGGCGATCTATTTCAGAAAAGCATCGCGGTTCTGCGCACGCATGAAAAAAATGTTGCCGATGCGCAGGACAGCCGCGCCGCCGCTGAATTGATAAGTCCGGATGCTTTAGCCCTGGTGCGTTTTGGTTTGCGCGCCGCCGATGATCCGCGCATTGGCAACACGACCAAAATCATCGATGCCCTGTTGAAGATCGAAACCCCCGCGGGCGATACCTGGCATCGCTATAACGATGATGGTTATGGTGAACATGCCGATGGGGCACCCTTTGATGGCACAGGTATTGGCCGAGGCTGGCCATTACTTACCGGTGAGCGCGCGCATTTTGAATTGGCCGCAGGCCGGGACAAAAATGCGCAACGCCTGCTGGCCGCACTGGAGTCTTTTGCCGATGCAAGCGGCCTCATTCCCGAGCAAGTATGGGATTCGCCGGATATGCCCGAGCGCGAATTACATTTTGGCCGATCATTGGGAAGGCACGGATTTCAGCGTGCATATTGGTGCGTTGCCGGAAGCCAAAGGGCAAAACCCTGGAAGAAATTGAAACGCACTGGCGTGCGGGAAAGCGACCGCGGGCATTATGAACACATTTGGAATTGTTGCATGGATTTCATTGGCGTTAGCCTTCTTTTGCGCCGCTGTTATTGCCTATGACGAGTTTCGCCATCCGCAAAAAATGTGGATCATGAATATCGTCTGGCCGGTTACAGCGCTTTATTTCAGCGTTTTTGCCTTATGGGCCTACTTTCGCTTTGGCACCGGAAATCAAAAGATATCGGCGGAAAGCATCACCGGCCACCATCGCGATCTTATGCGGCAAAGCCGCAAGGAGCCAACCTCGGCCGATATCGGGATTTCCGATTCCCATTGCGGGGCCGGCTGCACGATCGGAGACATCATTGCCGGGTTTGTCTTATTTGCACTTGGATGGACACTTTTCGGCAAGCCACTTTTTGCCCAATACGCCGCGGATTTATTACTCGCGTGGCTCTTGGGAATAATCTTTCAATACTTCACAATCATGCCCCTGCGGCACCTGTCAACCTTGCAGGCGCTCCTGGCTGCCATCAAGTCCGATACGCTTTCTATTCTCGCTTTTGAAATCGGACTTTTCGCATGGATGGCTTTAACGTCGTTCGTCTTTTTTCCATCCCCGCACCTGCGTGTCACCGGTCCGGATTACTGGTTCATGATGCAAATTGGCATGATCTTTGGATTCGTAACATCGTACCCGATGAATCGCTGGCTCATAAAGGCCGGATGGAAGCAGGCGATGGTCTGATGGCGGCGGGAGGCATACACCCGTTGCTTAAATTTTGTCTCCTCTGAGGCTGTCCGTTCCGATTGCGGAGCTCCTGATTACCTGTCCGCTTTTTTGAAGTCTCCGCGCCAGTATAAATTCAGGTCAAAGCAGATATTGCGAAAACATCTCACCCATGCGTAATCCTCCATTTCCTTCTCTACAATAACTCTAGTGACATCTTACTTCCCACCGGTTCATCGCAATGCGCCTGCCGCACCGAAAATATCCGGAAACTCAGCCTCATTACACCTCCTCCGACGCCAATAATTGCAAACACCCGACAATTTGTCCGAGCCATTCTGTCCGATAGCGCCATTTTATCGCACTCACGCAACCGTCATGCGAAAGCCGCGCAGACGCGGATTCTAACGATTTATAGGGGCTGGACGCGTTTGCGTAGAGTATTGTTAGCAGAGTATTCCGCTACTGGTACGGCGTTTGCAGGGTGTTATGGGTGATCGTGCTATTTCATGGATTTTGTCTGTGGGCACAATTTTATCTTTATCGCTTTAGGCTAGGAGTTGGCAAATGAAAACGGAACAACAAACCGAAGAAATCAAAAAATCGAAGCATGACGCGAATCGTGATCCGCTTAGCGGTAAAGCCGGTTCACATCCTGTCGGAACCGGCGTGGGTGCCGTCACAGGCGGCGTTATTGGCGGCGTGGGCGCCGGTGCGGCCATCGGAACGGTTGCCGGTCCGATTGGCACGCTTGCGGGTGCTGCCGCTGGTGCGGTTGTCGGTGGCGTGGCGGGCGGTCTGGCCGGTAAAGCCATCGCGGAAGATATTGATCCGACTGTGGAACATGGCTTCTGGCGTTCCGCGTATACCGCGCGGCCTTATATCAAAAAAGGCGCATCCTATGAAGAATATGCACCCGCGTATCAATATGGTTGGGAATCGCGGGTGCATTACCATGATCGCACCTACGAAGAAAGTGAGCCTATGCTGGCGCGTGATTGGGCTAAGCATCAGGGAAAATCAAGTTTGACGTGGGAGCACGCCAAACCCGCCGTTCGCGATTCCTGGCAGCGTATCGACCAGAAAAAATCAGCCACCCAAAAAAAGTGAAGTGGGCCAGTGGGGAAAAGTGGGTAGTGGGGCGCGTGAAGTGGCACGCGTAAAGTGGGGTACCGCCAAGTGGGGTACAGTGTGCAGCGGGGACGTTCCTGCCGATAATGCCGGGACGTCCCCGTTTTGCTTTTTAAGGCCTCGCCCAGGTGGATCTTCAAAACCGAAGCAACAACCCGATGGCAACGAAATCATCCGTAACAGAAAAAGCATAAAACCATGCCGGCTCGTAAAGGCCGGATGGAAGCAGGCGATGGTCTGATGGTGGCGGGATACATACACAATCACGTCAGTGTGCGATCCACCTAAGTCTTGTTCCGGCAATCGCTCTCACTGTGCGAAATATCCAAATAATGTACTGCCTGGTCCCGACCGTGGAACTTGGCCCGGTAAAGCGCCTGATCCGCCTGGTTCAACAGCGTGTCTGCGTCGCACGAAACATTCTCAATAGACGTGATGCCCATGCTCACCGTAACCGGCTGATGGGACCAGGTCGCCGCGTGCACTTGCGTACGCAGCCGCTCGGCCAGAGCCCTCGGCGGCTGCACGATCCGCATCCGGATACCAACCACACCAAGACAATTTTTATCAAAACCGGCAACCACTCGCAAACGTGCCACCCACCGTTTCCGCAATTGATCGACAACAAAGAACAACCAACCCCAATCACCAACGATTGTCGATACCAAGGTGATTGTTCGGCACCTGGTGCAGGATGACAGATCTCTATCAGCCCAGGCCGGGGAGTTGTTCGCCCGTTGTGATCGGGGCGAAATAAAACTCGTTATCCTGTCCGCGGTCGTAGCGGAATGTGTGTTTGTTCTGGAATGCTTTTACGAGCATCCGCGTGATAAAATCGCGGCCACGCTGGCCGTGGCGATATCCAGTCCCGGCGTGGAACTTGCCGAAACGGAGACGCATCTTGCGGCCCTGAAGCATTACACACAGACAAAACTGCATTTCGTAGACTGCCTGATCGCGGCCCACGCGGCAGCCAGCGGACTTGCCGTGGCCACATTCGATAAAGCCCTACTGAAAATCGCCAGCCGGAAGCTGTAACGGATGTTCCAGAGCACTAGACTGAATTTCAAGGTGTCCAAGATGTCCAAGTTAGAGAGGCAAGGTGTCCAAGTTGAGCATGTTGATGAAAGCCTTGATTTTAGAGGGTTTGGTTCAAGTTGTCCAAGATGTCCAAGATGTTTTAGAGGCCCCTACGGGGCTAGGAGTTAGAAGTTAGTTAGAATACTTTTTGGGCGCGGAGTGGGCGTGGCCGTCGATTTTTTACCGGGTACATAGCGATCCTCATGGCTGAGACTGAACCATTGATGCAGGCATATTATTCACATGTCAAACGGCGCGGGCCTCCGCAATGATCAATGAGCAAAGATCAAAGATCAGAACTTCGGAAAGCGCCGTGCGGCGTCGGAACAATCATTCGTGGTTCCGGCGTCGTGCTGATGCTATAGGGGGGAGCGGGAGGGGATAAATAAAATAATGAGACACCCGGTGCGACGGATTTAATGAGACGGCTTCGCCTTAATGAGACGCGGTGCGGCGCACCACTTAAAATGTTTGGAACGCTGCGGCGGCGCAAGCAGCTTTCGCTGATCACTGATCAAATTGGGTTACAGGTTACAGGTGGCAGGTTACAGGGGCATTTCACGGATCATTACCATTTCAGTATTGGTCGGTAGATTCAGTGAGGGGGGCGGCGGTGGCGCTGCCCTCAACGGTCAACGAGCAACGAACAACGTGTGGGACGGGCGAGTGGTCTGCGGCGTCGCCCTTAATGAGGCGGCCACCTTGCGGCGGCCTTAATGAGAAGCGGTGCGGGGCACCGCTTAGTGGTTTTGGGACACGACCAGCGGGTTGGCCGGCTAACCGGCCATGCTGGCGGGGGCGCTGCGCTCAATGGTCAACGAACAACGATCAACGATCAACCAGTAGGTGGCGGGGGAAATTGGGTGGGATTGCCCCGGGCGAGCCCGGGGCTATTCGGTGGGCGCTGCGCGGTTACACCGGCGGGGGGATTTTCATGCGGAGGACTTCGTCGGTCATTTGGTCGAAGCTGTCGTATTCGAGTTGGGTGGGGTGGACGCGCCAGAGCCAATGGCCTTCGTTTTCGCGTTTGCATTGGACTTTGAGTTCGTCTTTGGCGCGGCGGAGAGTGCGGTAGGAATAACCGGCGATGGCGGCGGCCTCGACGACTTCGGCTTGGGGGCGGGGATTGGGGGCGAGAAATTCGTAGAGCCATTGGGTGCATTGGTCAAGTGTGATCGGGTCGGGACCCGGTTTCCGGCGCGGGGTGGTGATTATGGCGTCGGCGTTTTCGTCGGGGAGAGCGTCCTGGGCCCAGGCGACGGCGCTGTTTTCAATGTTGAAGGCCATGGCGGGGGCAATTGGGCTGAGGCTGTTTTTTAGTTGGATCAGGA
>JAJZVR010000281.1 GCA_021847065.1 Planctomycetota bacterium
ATCCAGTCTGGTATTATGACAAAGGCCTCAATGATGTTGTCGGCGTACCGGTACCCACTGCAATCTGGAAAGATATTGAAACCATGCGGGCCTGCGAAGCCGTGCTCAAGCTTGATCCCAAGAACTCGGCGGCAATCAGCCTCTGGTTAGCTGCCGATCTGCGGCGCGAAGTTGATCTTCCCGCCGGTGCTAAAGACCCCACCATGAAACCCTCAATGCCCAGTGCCCAGTATTATGCTCTCGCAGCAGGCCCACGATATCTCAATCCGGTTTTGAACATTGCCCTAAGTGCGGATAACAGCCCGCTGGTTCTGAAAACGCTGATGGCGTTGCAGCAAACCGGAGGCGTTGATGGCTTGGTTGGAGCGGGTAAAAATCCGTCACCTTTGATTCAGGCGCTTGCCTACCCAGATCCGGCTGTTCGATTTGAAGCGGCCAGTGCCCTGGCCCGGTCCAATCCGGCAAAAGGGTTTACCGGGTCATCGGAAGTTATTCCGACGTTGGCGGAGGCCATTGCGCAGTCCACCAAGCCGGTCGTGTTGCTGGTTGATTCTGATATTCAAATACGCAATGAGATGAAAGCTCGCCTTCGGGCTGACTATCATGTTATTGATGCCGCAACGGTCGCGGAAGCTGTTACGCAATCCATGGGTGTGCCGTACGTCGGCATGGTGATTGTCCCCAGCGGCCCGGCGGCGTTGCAATATCAGCAATATGCTGCCACTGATTATCGACTGCGGTCTACACCCATGCTGATAATGGGCTCCGCTTCGGATCTGCCGAAACTTCATGCGGAATTTGTCAGTGAACCCACGATCGGTGAGATTCCGGTCGGGGCGACGACAAGTTCCATCGCACAGGCCTATGCCGAAATTTTGACGCGTTTGGGCAGCAAGCCCATCAGCGGCAAAGAATCGGTGGAATTCGCTTTGACTGCCGCCCATGAATTAAAGCTGATGGCGATGAACCGTTCCTGCCTGTATGACGTGAATCAGGCTATTCCCGCTCTTAAGCTGGCCCTGCGCTCAAAGCACGACAAAGTGGTTATCGCGGTTTCCGAAACGTTGGGACAAATTCGTAATCCGGAAGCTCAGCGAATATTGGCGCATGCCGCTTTGAACAGCCAGTCTGATCCTGAAGGCGTTCGCTATGCATTTTATATGAGCCTGGCGCAATCGGCCCGCAATTTAGGTAATCATCTCAGCAGTTCGCAAATTGACGATCTGATCCATGAGGTCTCGCATGAAAGCAATGTCAAGGTGCGCACCGCCGCCGCTGAAACGCTCGGGGCATTGAATGTCGCCAGCAATCAGGCCTCCAAGCTGATTTTGAAACAGGCACGGTAAAGTCGCGATATTGGTTGTTTTTAAACGCTCAAAAGGGGTTGGAAATTCATTTCCAACCCCCTTTTTTTTCGCGGGGCAACAAAAGGCCATGCTTGTTGAATTACTGCCCGATGGTGCATTGGTTGCGCAAGAAACGCATGATGAAACCTCAAGAAACTCATTGTTGTGGAGAATGGCTTAATAGGACACGGTCATAAACAGGGGTGCGGCATTGGGGTTGTGATGCGATGGGCCTTGCAGCAGTGCCTGCACGCTGGCCGGTGCGATGACAATGACTTTATTGCCTACCTGGCTTATGGTGGCTTTGCCGCCGTGGTCCAGCCATATCTTCGGCTCAACATGATCGGTGATCAGTTGCAGAATATTGGTTTGCGTGCGGGATTGTTTGTTTTGGCCGGCGGAAGCTTTATCGGCAGAATGTTCCCGTCGCGAAGGTTTTCCACCGGCCCCCACAGGGGACTTTCTTCTTTCAAATGAATATGGATTTATATACCGCGGGATGTTGGCAATTAAATCGTCCAGCCAATAGGTGCGCATGATCAGATGTTGATTATCCGCTGCTTGCGTATTAACAAAAATGACATTCTGATCCGCTGAAATAACCATGCGAACATCCGGTGCGAAAGTTTTGAGTGCCGCGACCATATCCAATTTATATCCCTGCTTGGGCAAGTGGAACGAAACGCGACGGTTGGGCTTTATCCCCGCGTGTGCCATGGCGGACCAGCCCGCGGCCACATTGGTGTTGGTCAAAGTGCTGAAGGTGGTCAGCACGTCCGAAAGTGTTTTGTGGTGAAAAGCGATCGGCGGTAATACATGGCTAAGCAGCGATGGGTCATTGAGTACAAAAATAACTCCGCCAATTTCCGCAGGCCGAAAATTCTTATTTGGGGGCAATTGCGCCGTTGGCTGCGTTGTCGGGCTGGATGCGGCGGTGGATTTGGCGGTAGTTGAATCGCGTTTTGCTGGTACGGGAAGCGGGTTTACGGTAGATGTTGCCGCGTAAGCGGCAGCATAAGAATTTGCCAGGGCAGAATATATCACCACCATTGAAATAGAGCGCCAACGTTTGCTTGGATTTTTCACTGCCGGACTACCAAAGAGCGGACCGGTCTAACAATCCAAGACCAGAGCGCATCGGAACGCGTTAATTGCTTCCGCTGATCATCTGTTGGATATAAACCGGCGCGCTTACCACCAGTTCTCGATTAAAGTAAATAATGGTCGCTGGTCCACCGTTAGCGGTCCAGATGTTGGGCTGCACGGTACCCTCAATTAACGCCACCAGCGCCTGCGCCCGCTGTGTTGTGGTTTGGGTGGTGGTATTCATCCCGCCGGCTCCGCTGCCGCCACTTCCGCTGAATAAATTAGAACTCCCGGATCCGCCGCCACCACCACTTGAACCGCTGCTGATCTGCACGCCGCTGGAGCTGCTTTGATTCTGCAAATTAAACGATGGGGCGGTGAAATTCGGCACGGTCATTACCAGATCACCGACCGGATAGACTTTTGTTACCAAATGCGTGTTGGCTTCCTGACGGGTGGTGATGGTCAGGACGTTTTCGCTGACGTAATCGACCAAGGCTGTATTGGGCGAGGCCTGCTGGAGCATTACAGATAGAATTTTTCGCATGGAGACATTTCGCAAGTGCAGGGTGATGGGCGTAATATTGGAAATGCCCGCACCTTGAAGGGCGTTCCAGTTAACGAAAATATTAGCTCCCGTCATATTTCGCAGGTATTGCACCGCATCACGCATCGGTACCGCGTGCATAACTGTATTGGGTAATACGGTATCCATTAATGCCGCCGTTGACACACCTTGGTTGGCAGCCGAAGCTTTTGGCGTGGCGATAACCAACGCCGCCGCAATGCTCGCGGTCGCACAAGCCAGGAGGAGCGATTTGCCAAGTCGTCTACGGTTTGAAAAGCGTGCCATGATGAGACTCCTGCAGAAAGTTCATCTGTATGATTAACCATTGATTATATACAGTATGATGGTAAAAAGTAAATGTAATTCCGGCGACCGTTTTTGAACAACTACCGGTACTGGATTGGAGACCTTATGCCCGTTCACGAATTATCCGCAATGGATTTCCATTACATGCGGCTGGCGCTGCGGCTGGCGCAGCGGGGCCTGGGCTTTGTTGAGCCAAATCCCATGGTCGGTGCCGTGCTGGTACGGAATGCAGCCATTATTGGTCGCGGCTGGCACCAGAAGTTTGGCGGTCCGCACGCGGAAATCAATGCCTTAAATAAGGCCATTGCATTGCCGCGCGGCGGCACGCTTTATGTTACCCTGGAACCGTGTTGTCATACGGGCAAGACCGGTCCTTGTACCGAGGCTATTATTGCCGCGGGAGTTAAACGGGTGGTCGTGGCCATGCAGGACCCCAATGTATTGGTGCGCGGCAAAGGCATTGCGCAATTGCGGCGAGCCGGAATTCGGGTAGATACCGGTGTATTAGAGGGGCACGCACAGCAATTAAATCGGCCCTTTGTTAAATGGATTACCACGCAGCAGCCCTACGTGATTGCAAAATGGGCCCAAACATTGGATGGCGGTATTGCCGATTGTCATGGAAAATCGCAATGGATCAGCTCTCCGGAATCACGCGAAAGGGTTCATCAGCTCCGCGGGCGCGTGGACGGAATTATGGTTGCAATAGGAACGGCATTGGCAGACGATCCGATGCTCACCGCCCGGCCCGCAAAAAAAAGTGATATTCGTCGCACCGCAACGCGTATCATTATCGACAGCCAATGCCGATTGCCGCTGAATTCCAAATTGGTGCTTACGGCGGCGAATAATCCAACTTTGGTCTTTCACCGCGCGTCACTAACCGGCGCGGCCTTACGCCGCATGAAAAAATTGATACAGCAAGGCGTAGAGTGTATTGGTGTTGCGACGGATAAAAATGGTGCCCTTAATGTGGCTGCAACGCTGACAGAGTTGGGCAAACAAAACTTCACCAACGTTCTCGTTGAAGGGGGGCCTACACTATTGGGTTCAATGCTGAAAGAAAAACTGATTGATGAGGGGCTGGTATTTATTGCACCAAAAATTGCCGGCGATCAATACGCCCGCCACGCCGTGGAAGGCATAGCGCTGCAATCCATCAACCAAGCCACAATGCTAGAATTCGCCCAGCCCGAAAGAATTGGCCCCGATATCCTATTGCGCTGGCAAGTGAGCGCGGTGCGTAATAAAAAAAACAGTGGAGAATAATCAGTAAAATAATGAAATATTGCACAATCCGCTGGTAATCTATGCCGTGGAGCAAATGATGAGGTCAGCGACCAATCCAGTTTTTACAAAGGCGGCCTTGGAATAAAAATATCAAACCCTTTCGCCTTCCCAATCCCCGCCATAAGTGTCTGGACTTGTCAATGGCGAACTGCTAAGGATCGGCGCATCAATAACTGGGATAGGTTACCGGGGTACGGCAACATAGTTCCACTTGGGTATCAGATCATCGAAACGTCCCGGCGCGCCGGGATGGATTTAAAGTCGTCGGCAACCGTGCGGCC
>JAJZVR010000020.1 GCA_021847065.1 Planctomycetota bacterium
TAAGGCTAAGACGGGCCGCATGCGCTAGTCATTTTCGGCTAAACCGCTGGCCCGTATACCGGATTATCGCCCGGCTTTTACCGCAACGCGCTCCACCGGTGCATCCGGCTTCGCCGCTGGCTTTATATCAGGCTTTGATGCGACAACTGGTGTTGCCGGTTTATCCGGCAGTGGTGGCACCAGCCGCTTGGCTAGAATTTTTTCGCGAATTTCTTTGCTGGCGTCGGGATTATCCTTGAGAAATTGTCGGGCCTGTTCTCTGCCCTGTCCCATGCGGGCTGGGCCATAGCTGAACCAAGCACCGCTTTTTTCAATAATGTTATCCGCCACTGCAATGTCCAGTAAGTCGCCCTCATAGCTGATGCCACTGTCAAACAAGATATCAAATTCCGCTTCACGGAATGGCGGGGCGATTTTATTTTTCACGACTTTGGCCCGCACATGGTTGCCGATGGCAACTTCGCCTTCCTTAATGGTGTTAATACGGCGAATATCAATGCGGACGGAACTATAAAATTTCAACGCCCTTCCACCGGTCGTGGTTTCCGGATTGCCGAACATCACGCCAATTTTTTCGCGAATCTGATTGATGAAAATCACCAGTGTTTTACTTTTGGAAACCGCACCGGTAAGTTTTCGCATGGCCTGGCTCATCAGTCGCGCCTGCATACCCATGGAGGCATCGCCCATCTCGCCTTCAATTTCAGCCTTGGGAATTAATGCCGCGACAGAATCCACAACAATAACATCCACCGCATTGGAGCGTACGAGTAATTCCACAATTTCCAGCGCCTGCTCTCCGGTATCCGGCTGACTGACGAGCAATTCACGGAGGCTCACGCCAAGCCGCTTGGCCCAGGTAGGATCAAGGGCGTGCTCCGCATCCACAAATGCAGCCACACCGCCCATTTTTTGGGCTTCCGCAATGACATGCAGACATAATGTGGTTTTACCAGAAGATTCCGGCCCGAACACTTCCACAATTCTGCCGCGTGGAATGCCTTTACCTCCCAAGGCAATATCCAAGCCCAGTGACCCGGTCGGGATGCCTTCAATAGCCAGCGGATTAACGCCGTCCATTTTCATGATAGCACCTTTGCCGAAGTTTTTTTCAATCTGCGATAACGCCCGGTCAAGAGCCTGATCGCGTGCCGTGGAGGTTGCCGCATCTTTGGACATGATAATCTCGCTGTAAAAAGTCCGATTCCTCGCCCCCGCCACAACGCGGAAGCATGTGGATGATGATACCTAACTAATTGCGAACGTCAAGTGTCTTACTCCAACTCCCCTTCCACCACCGGTGCTCCGGCTTCAAAGGTGAAGCGGCCATGGCGGTCGGCGTCGATGCGGATACTGCTGCCTTCCGGAAATTCGCCGTTGAGCAATTTCTCCGCCAAGGGATTTTCAATCTGCTGCTGAATCAGCCGCTTGAGCGGACGCGCGCCATAAGTCACATCATACCCCTGTTCGCCAAGCTCGTGGCGGGCTTTGTCGCTGACCGCCAGACTGTGGTCGCGTTCCGTCAGCCGCCGTTCCAGATGTTGCAATTGAATGCCGACGATTTGAGCCAACTGCTCTTTTTGCAGGGTATGGAAAATCACAACTTCATCCACGCGGTTGAGAAATTCCGGGCGGAAATGCTGCTTGAGCACATCCCGCACGCCGGCTTCAATTTCCCAGTCGGCACCCTTTTTGGCGGTAATTTCCTGGATCATCTGGGATCCCAGATTGCTGGTCATGACAATAAGCGTATTTTTGAAATCCACTGTACGCCCCTGCCCATCGGTAAGTCGTCCGTCATCAAGCACCTGCAAAAGTACGTTAAATACATCACGATGAGCTTTTTCAATTTCATCAAATAAAATCACGCTGTACGGACGGCGGCGGACGGATTCGGTCAAAACACCCCCCTCTTCATAGCCCACGTATCCCGGCGGAGCGCCGATGAGCCGGGCCACGCTGTGCTGCTCCATGAACTCAGACATATCAATGCGTATCATGGATTCTTCGGTATCAAACAGAAATTCCGCCAGGGCCTTGCACAATTCCGTTTTGCCCACGCCGGTTGGACCTAAAAACATGAAACTGCCGAGGGGCCGCCGCGGATCACCGAGTCCCGCCCGGCTGCGCCGCACCGCGTTGCTGACGGCCTTTACGGCCTCATCCTGTCCAATCACCCGGCGGCGCAAAAAATCTTCCATATGTTTCAGGCGTTGTTTATCCCCTTCCAGCATTTTGGTTACGGGAATACCCGTCCATTTGGCGACAACGTGGGCAATTTCCTCCGGTGTGACTTCCTCACGTACCATGGATTGGCCAGATTTAAGAATTTCATCCATTTGTTTCTGCCGGGATTGTAAATCTGATTCCAGTTGCCGCAGTTCACCATAACGAAGGCGGGCGGCCTCTTCCAATTTTCCCTGCCGTTGCGCTTCTTCCAACTGCGTTTGGGCCTGCTGAATTTTTTCCCGGATGGCCTTGATGCCACGTAACACGCCGGATTCACGCTCCCACTTGGCGGTGAGTTCGGAATTTCGTTCGTTAAGATCCGCGAGAAGTTTTTGATTCTTTTCCAATTGCTGGCGTGATGCGTCGTCCTTTTCTTTTTTAAGCGCTTCGCGTTCCACTTCCAACTGCATGATTCGGCGCCGGACATCATCCAACGCCGCGGGCATGGAATCATTTTCAATGCGTAATCGACTGGCGGCCTCATCCACCAGATCAATGGCCTTGTCCGGCAGAAAGCGTTCGGTGATATAGCGATTGCTTAAGGTGGCGGCGGCCACGAGCGCGGAATCCTGAATGCGGACACCATGGTGCGTTTCATAACGCTCTTTAAGGCCGCGCAAAATCGCGATTGTGTCCTCCACCGACGGCTGCGGCACCATTACCGGCTGGAATCGCCGCTCCAGGGCGGGATCTTTTTCAATGTATTTGCGGAATTCGTCCAATGTGGTCGCACCGATGCAACGCAATTCGCCCCGCGCCAGTGCCGGCTTGAGCAAATTCGACGCGTCCATACTGCCCTCGGCCCGGCCCGCGCCCACCACGTTGTGCAGTTCATCAATAAACAAGATCACGCCCCCGGCGGCTTGTTCCACATCTTTGAGAACCGCCTTCAGGCGATCCTCAAATTCACCGCGGAATTTGGCACCGGCCACCAACGCCCCCATATCCAAGGCAATAAGTTTTTTATTCTTCAGTCCCTCCGGCACATCACCGGCCAAAATGCGCTGCGCCAAACCTTCCACAATCGCGGTTTTACCAACTCCCGGCTCCCCAATAAGCACGGGATTGTTTTTACTGCGGCGACTGAGCACCTGCATACAGCGGCGTATTTCTTCATCGCGACCAATGACGGGATCCAGTTTGCCCTGCCGGGCGGATTCCACGAGGTCACGGCCATATTTTTGCAGGGCCTGATATTTATCTTCGGGATTCTGATCTGTCACGCGGGAATTTCCACGAATGTCTTTAAGTGCTGAGAGAATGGCATTCTTATTGACACCCAACGATGTCAGCGCGGTTTTCGCCGGGGATCCAGAAGCGATTAACCCCAGCAATAAATGTTCGGTGGAAAGATATTCATCCTTTAACCGATCCGCTTCCCTTTGGGCGGCTGCCAGAACTTCACTGACATCGCGAGCCATGCCCAACTGCGCGCCACCTGATACACTGGGAAGGCGTTCAAGTTGCCCATCGACCGCCGCTTCCAATTGCCCGGCATCCACGCCCAGTCGGGCCAGCAGCGGGCGAATAATACCATCCCTATCTGCCAGCAGTGCTGAAAGCAGGTGCAGGGCCGTAACCTCGCTATGTTGTTTTTCAGCGGCCACGCTTTGGGCATTGGCCAGTGCTTCTTGAGCCTTGACGGTAAATTTATCCAATCGCATACAAACTCCTCTGGGGGGCCTGAATGAAGGATCCCATGGCGCAGATAACAAATGCCGTACCAGTACAAAAAGACTTTAAAAATGGCGTTTTCCGCAATATGGTTGCTGCCAGCGTGGGGATAGCACTGCCGATATGGCAGCAAGGTCTGATTGCGGCACCGGCGAACCTGAGCAGCATTTCCGACAACCGCAAGGCTCCAGGATCTGGCGATATTTTTTAAAATGGCCATTGGCGGCATTTTTCCCCCTGTGGGCAGAGCAGGTTGTTTCGTTACCACCAAATATCAAAATGCGCTATTGCTCAATAGCCAACATGCGTTTTTTTGTGGCAATGGCACCATGGCCCGAAAAACCGGTCATTGATCCATCAGAACCGATAACGCGGTGGCATGGAATAAGTACTGGCCAGGGGTTTCGGGCCAAGGCTCCGCCAACGGCACGAGCCGCACGAGGTCGATTTATATTCCGCGCCAGTTCACCGTAAGACATCGTGGTTCCGGACTTAATTTTAAAAGTGGCGGCCAATACATCTCGTGTGAAATCAGTCTGTCCCTGCCAAAAGAGATACTGCTTTAACCACCGCCAATCCGGCTGTATTTGTTTGGTTTTGCGTTTGTCACCGACATAATAGGCCACAAGAAAAAGACTGGCTGGTTGCAGCCATTTTGGCAACACACCGTCAAACAATCGGGCGCGGGAATATTCTTTTTGAACGGCCCGCTGCAGCAATTTACGATCCGGACACGCGGGATACACACGCAACAATTGTGGTATTTCCTTGCCACTATCGCACCACAGAAGCCCGCATTCACCACCAACAGTGGAAACAACAGCGTATAAACAATCATCAAACCGGCCGAGATTGGACATATTCGCAACTCCAGATTAAATAACACATATTAAGTTTATACCGCAATTGATACTGCGGAAGCAACGCAGCAGGAGATATTCGGATGAGTTCAACGCGAGAACCTGATATCGGAAAAGTGTGCTCATCCGGCTCCAATATATCGAAAACAGAAGACATCGGGCTTTCGCGCCGCGGATTTCCGACTGCGGCATTGGCGAGTGGAAGCGCGACGGCACGCGCGCCACTGGCTGAGCAATTAAGCGCCGATGATGCGGCCATGCCAACAGATACAATGGCGCCAATGCTTACAAGCTTACGGGCAAGGTTCCACCGTTGGCGGAGGCACAATTAACAATTCCTGATAAGCTGGAAATCACAGATTATGAAGCATAAGCCATAACGGATTTCACACAGTTGACTATCCGAAGAAGCATAATATCCGCTGATATTAGAGCATCAGCGGTTAATGTGCGGCACCGGGATGCGATTCCTCCGCTGTCGGTTCAATTTTCTCCTTGCGGCTGGCGATAAAGGTGTAGACCACAGGGATGACATAAAGCGAAAATAAACAACCAATGGACAATCCTGCGGCGATCATCAAGCCCATATCAAACCGGCTTACCGCACCGGCCCCAGTTGCTATCAACAGCGGCACGACGCCCAGCACCATCGCGCCGGTGGTCATGAGAATGGGCCGCAGCCGCACGGCGGAGGCGTGTATAATGGCTTCGGAAAGATTCATCCCTTCGTTTTCCTGAAGTTTATTGGCGAACTCCACGATCAGAATACCTTGTTTGGTAATCAAACCGATCAGCGTAATCAAGCCGACTTCCGTGTAAATATTCAACGTTGCCACGCCGATAAACATGAACAGCGCCGCACCGAAAACCGACATCGGCACGGTAAACATTACGATAAGCGGATCGCGGAAGCTTTCAAACTGGGCTGCCATAAGCAGGAATATGAGGATAATGGCTAATGCAAAAGTGATATAGATTGCATTTCCCTGCTGCTCAAACTGCCGGGATTGCGCGGCATAATTGAAACTATATCCTGTGGGAAGAAGTTTTTTTCCTTCACTATGCAAAAAATTAAGTGCGTTGCCCATCGTGGTTCCGGGGGCCGCCACAGCGGATATTGTCACCGAATTAAGCTGCTGAAACTGCGGCAGGAATTCGGGTTCCACGACATGCTTGATGGTTACGACCGTGGAAAGCGGGATCATGCTGCCAGCGGCGGTGCGGATATAGATGCGTTTTAGCATATCCGCAGTGGCTCTTAAATGATCCTTTAACTGTGGAATGACTTTGTATGTACGGCCTTGCAGATCAAAACGATTGACATAATTTCCGCCCAGGAGCGGTTCCAGGTCAGTGGCCAGATCACTACCATTGAGTCCTAACGCCGCGACTAGATTATGTTTGATCCGCAACTCCACCTGCGGACTGTCATAGCGAAGATCTTTTTGTAACACCAGGAACTTTCCGCTTTTGTAGGCAGCGGCTATGAGCTTGTTGGCCGCCGCATCCAAGTCCTGATAACTTCGCGTCGAGGTCAGAACAAACTGAATTGGAAGCCCAAATGCGGCCCCCGGGATGGCTGGCAATGAAAAGCCGATAGTTTGTAAACCCGCAATTTTAGATAGTTTCTGCTGGAATGGCTTGGCTAATTCCATTTGGGTTTTCTTGCGTTGATTCCATGGTTTAAGCAACATACCGCCCACCAGCGTGTTGTAGCCAGGCCCCAATGGTGAGAAGCCATTGATCTGAAATATTTTTTCAGTTTCTGGAAAGCTGCCGCAAATTTGGCGAATTTGCGAGGCGTAGGCGCTCATGTAATGCAGCGTGGCGGTCGGGGGACCAATAGCCGTGAAAAACAGAATGCCCTGATCTTCGGCGGGAGCTAACTCGCTTTGAGTCTCCAATAACATTAAAGGAATGCTGACAAATAAAATCAGCGCCATGATGAGTACCGACCAGCGGAAAGCCAGAACCGTATGGAGGGAACGTTCATAGCCCCGACGAAGCTTCATGAAAATGGCATCAAGAAAATGTACTAATCCGTGTTCTGATGCCGGCTTAAGCACTTTGCTGCTGAGCATTGGTGATAGCGTCAGCGCGACGATCATGGAGACAAAAACGGTAAAAACAAGCGTGAACGCGAACTCTGTAAACAAGCTGCCAGTAAGGCCACCCATGAAACCAATCGGTGCGAAAACTGCCGCCAAGGTTGTGGACATGACGATGATCGGCCCAGCAAGCTCACGAGCCCCCTTGAACGATGCCTGTAAAGGGGTAAGGCCTTCATCAATGTGCCGATGTATATTTTCCACCATGATGATGGCGTCGTCAACGACCAGCCCAATGGCCAGAATCACGGCCAGCAGTGTCAGTAAATTGATTGTGAAACCGAACGTTATCATGAACAATCCGGCACCAATGATGGCCAGCGGGATTGCAATCACTGGAATAAGCAAGGACCGGAAAGATCCCAAAAACAGGAAAATCACTAAAACGACAATGCCCAGCGTGATAAGCAAGGTGTGCTCAACTTCGGCAATGGCAGCCTTGATGTATACACTGCCGTCGTACCCGACTGCGCCATGCAGTCCCGCCGGCAGATTTGTCTGGATTTGTCGCAGCGCGACATGAACTTCGTGAGCCAGTGTTAAATCATTGGCAGTGGGACTTGGGAAAACACCGATAAATGTCGCCGGCTCGCCGTTTAAAAATACGCTCTGGTTGTAATTTTGCGCCCCCATGGTGACATTGGCTACATCCCTGAGCCGAATCGGTACATTATTAACATATTTTACGACAAGATTTTTGAAATCGGCCAGCTTATGAATTGAAGTATTGGCGGTAATCACCTGCGCAATGTTCTTACCGCGGATTCTTCCGATGGCTGAAACAAAGTTGTTGTTGGCCAATGCGGCCGACACATCCGCCGGCGTGAGTCCTAACGCCGCAAGTTTGGCAGGCCGTAACCACACTCGCAGTGCGAAACTATTACCGCTGGAACCAGTTCCAGCGGGCAGAATTTGCGCTTGACTTACTCCCGGCAAGGATTGGACTTTCGGTTGAACCACGCGAAGCAGATAGTCATTGATCTGTTGCTGGCTCATGGAAGTACTGGAAAACGCCAGATAAATCAGCGCCCTGGCATCACCAGTTTCCTCATTGATAATGGGCGTTTGGCTGGCCGGAGGTAACTGGCTGGCGACCTGCTGGACTTTAGCGAGAATCTGCGATACAGCCGCATTGGGATCCGAATTCAGCACCATGTTACATGTAACGGTCGAGGTGCTTTCGGCACTGGTTGTGGTCATGTAATCAATATTTGGCGCTTGCGCGATAGCCTGCTCCAACCGCGAGGTGATATATGCTTGAACCTGAGCGGGATCGGCACCAGGATAGGATGTTGTAACCGTCACAATGGTGCTGGTAATAGTGGGGTATTCCTGCGTGGTCATGCTCATCCACGCGCGTAATCCCAATACTAGGATGATGAGATTGACCGCACAGGCCAAGACCCACCGCTTGATAAATAAATCCGTGAATTTCATTTAAATTCAAACCTTGCCTTATGGTTTAATTTTGTTGCTCACCACAACCACAGATCCGGGCCGCAGTTTGACCTGCCCCGCTGTGACGACCGTTTCACCAACCTTAAGCCCCGATGTTACAACAACATCGCTTCCGAGTGGACTGCCTGTTTTCACCAATGCACTGTGCACGGTCAGTTCTGTTTTTCCGGCCTTCTTTGTCTTTTTGACCACATAGACGTAATCACCATAAGTGTTGTAGGTGATGGCACCAGCGTTCACCACCACTACCTTATTTTTCACGCCTGTGAGCAGTTCAACTTCGCCAAATAATCCGGGCTTGAGCAAAAGCCGCTTATTAGACAATTCCGCCTGCACCTGAATATTTCGGGAAGCGGTATCCACCTGAGAGGATAACGCTTCAACTTTGCCGGTAAACGTTTTGCCGGCATATGCGTCAACGGTCAGTTTAACGGTCTGACCGATGCGGACTTTGGCCAGATCGTTTTGTGGAATGGAGAAATCCAAATACAGCGGCTGCCAGGTGTTAAGCGCCACAATTGGCGTGCCCGGCGACACATATTGCCCGAGGCTGACCTGGCGCAGTCCCATATAACCGGTAAATGGTGCGGTAATTGCCAGTTTCTCAAGCGTTGCACGGTCGCCGGCAACCTGGGCTTTGGCCTGTAATAGCGCGGCTTGGTTGGCATCCAGCGTGGCCTGAGCGGCGGCGCGATGTTTAATGAGATTTTCCGTACGTTGCAGGTTGGTCTTGGCCAGGGATTCGGCGGCGAGATCGGCTTTCAGTTGTGCCAACTGCGTGGTGTTATCGATCTGTACCAGCTTTTGACCCGCCTTGATCCTTTTGCCAGATCGAAAATATATGGCCGTGACATTGCCGGAAATCTGCGCGGAAATCTGTACCCCCTGAACCGCTGTCACGCTGCCGACAATGTGAATCGCCTGCGGTACGACGTCCGATCTTACAATCCCGGTTGAAACCGTTACCGGTGGAACCGGCATGTGGGCGATCGCGTAGGCTATCTTCTTGTTAATCGTCAGCTTGAATTCAAACAAGCCGATGATAACCGCCAGAAAGACAACCAGCAGAATGACAGAGATAATAATACGTTTTGCCATAATCTTTGCGGACCTCCGCTTTACTTTCTAACCGTCGGCTGCGTTGTTGCCGGCCGGGTCGTTGGGGTTTTTGAAACGTCAACTACCGAATGCTTGTGAACCGTTCTGTATTCTTTGGGCCACCAGCCTCCGCCCATGGCCACAAAAAGTGCGGCCGTATCCTGATAACGTTGCGATTGCGCTGTTACCACCGCCAAACGGGATTGCTGATATTGCACTTGTGCGATTAACAGCGTGGTGTAATCCACTGAACCGGCTTTGTATTCCCAGCGTGCGAGCTTATAAGCACGGAAAGCTGATACATAGGCCTGTTGTTGATATTGCAATGCCTGGGCATCATTCTGCACAGCGCGCAATGCATTGGCCACTTGGGAAAAGTCGTTGAGAATCGTCGACTGGTAATCCGCGACGACTGCCTTCAGCGCGGCCTCCGCCGCCCGCTTATTAGCGCGCAACGTACCGCCATCAAAAATGGTCTGCGTCAGGCTGCCGGCAATCGACCAGATCAGACTTGACGCATCAAAGAAATTGGCGATTCGCCCATTTTCAAATCCAATATCACCGGTAATCTGAATCAATGGATACATTTTTGCCACCGCTTCACCTACCTGAGCGTCCCCAGCTTTCAGTTGGGCCTCGGCTGACAATATATCTGGCCGCTGGCGCACCAATGCGGAAGGCAGGGAAACCGGCAATCTGGCCGGCAATTTCAATAGATCTAAATTCAATTTCGGTATTCGCGCCTGCGAAGGAATGCGTCCCACCAATACGGCTAAAGCATGGCGCGCGGCGGAAAGTGACTGCTCAAGTGGAGGCAATGTCGCCTCTGTGGCCGCAACCTGACTTTCCTGATTGACCACATCAAGATACGTCACAGAACCAAGGTGGTACTGCTGACGGACAATTTTGAGAATGTTTTCTTCGTTACGAACCAGAGATTGGGTAGTTTTCACCCGCGCTTCCAGCGAGGCTACTTCTATGGCGGTGGTGACGGTATTGCCTTCCAGCGTTAAATAAGCTTCCTGCAGGGCATAAAGCTGTTGTTCTTCCTGGGCCTTAAAAGAGTGCATAACAATACGGTTCAGGCCAAATATATCTGGATCGTAGCTGACTTGCAGGTCGCCGGTATAAAGCGAAAAGGTACGTGTGGCTCCGCCAAATCCCGCACCACTTTGGCGCTGCCGTTGTGCGTCCGCTCCCAGCGAAACCTGCGGGAAAAATATTCCTTCCACAGACTTCAGGTTCTGGTGGGCTTCTTCCAGTGTTGCTTCAGATGCCACCAATGTCGGACTGTTTTTAATGGCTCGGTGTACCAAATGATCAATGGCCTTGGAGTTATAAAGTTTCCACCAGCGGGCTTCGACTTTGGCACCATAGGCGAATGCCTGCGCTCTACCGGCCGCCCCCACTCCAGTAATGACCTTGATTTCCTTCGGTGCAGTGCCAGCCGTGTAAGATTTTACTTTCGGTGCCGGAGGCACTTTCAACGGTGGCTCAAAGGAGCAACCCGTGGTAATCGCAAGGCCTAAAGCAATAAACACCATGCGCCAGGATTTGGACCTGCTGCCGCGAAATAACGATAAAGTTTTTTTTCGGGAGGGAAACAGCTTCATCCCCTTAGCGAAACATCCGGACCACAACCCACATCCCCGGTCCTTTCCGGAGAAGCATTTGAGAGAAGTATAGTAATGAACGTTCCCAAGGTCAAATTGTTATTTGAAATTCTTATTTCGCACAGTTTTGCACCTTTCCATGCCGGGTACAAAATCATTATCGAAGTGGCATGTAAATTATCAAAATATGCCATTTTTTTGGTGATATCTGGAGGTACAATCGAAGCAGATTTGAGTTGCCTGAGATTTTCTTATAGGGCACTTATTCAGATTGCAGACAATAATGCCGATAATGGTAGTGGTGATGGTATCTGTGAGCTGCAATCGCCGATGTACTGTGCCCGTTAACGAGTAACCCGTCCACGGCAGGCTGGGTTTCGGATAATTACTGGGTGCCAATCGGACAGTTTTTTAGATCGGCCATCGATGTATAATGTAGAAGGGAATGAGGTTCAATCAGGCATGAGCGATCCTTTAACAGCCTTTATGAAGCGGCTGAAACACCCCACGAAATTCGCAATAGTAGGCTTTGCACTTCTGCTGGCCGTTGCGATCCCACTCTATCAACTTTATGAATCACAAACCAGCAAGATACATACGGTTCGTTCGGAATTAATCTGGGCCCGTTACGGCCAATCCATTGCGCAGTTAATGGCCTTGATTCAAGATCATGAACAGGCAGTCATCGCGGCGGATCGCAACGAATTCATATCGACTGATAAGTCCGCGAAGACCAGAAATGAAATCGATTACCTTATTGCGAATATTGGGCGTCGAAACCATGGCTTAGCGGCTCCACTGCATGTTAGCGGCTTATGGAAATCCGTTATTAAGGATTGGCAGAAGCTAAAATCGTCCGACAAGGAACTTCCGCCGCATCTTTTAGCCGCGCAATACACCCGGGAGCTGGATCACATCTGGAACATTGCTCTTTTAGCATCAGACTATGCCCAACTAGGCCGCGATAACGATCCGTTTACCCTCGGCGCGGTAAAAGTCGTGCGCAAGGAAATCCTCGGTACCCTCGCTAGTCTCAATATGCTTCGCGTTACGCTGCTTGAAAATCCATCAACACCACCCCAATTATTTGAACAAACCATCCGGATTCGTCGGATTGTGGCGCGTCTGTACTGGGGACAAATCAGGGCCATTAAGCATAACTTGCGTTTCCCCATGCAAACCAACCCTGATTTTATGACCATTATGAATGCCAATACGTCGCAGCTTTCCGTGCTTAGCGGAAGCCTCATGAGACTCGCTAGAAGGCCCGGTGTTCTTGATTTGGATACCCGTGTCAGAATGCTTTTTATAGCGGACAAAATTGCCGCCAATATGTCCCATACATCAACACTTACCTTGCACTGGCTGCAAAGAGTGTTTTCAGCGAAGCTGTCCACATTACGATTCTGGCTGGCGGTAAGCGTCGGCATAACGATTCTCATTGCGGCCATCATGGCCTTTCTATTTTTCTCCATGTATAGATCGCTCATCGGTGCCATTGTCGAGCGTACCACGGCCGAGGGGCGTGTGCGACAGGTACGTGACTTATATGATGCGCTTAGTCAAACCAACAGGCTTATCGCCCATCATTGCCGCCAGGAAGAACTATTTTCCGAAGTCTGCCAGATTGTCGTGCGCCTCGGTCATTTTGATCTCGCCACGATTGTCATGGTTGATTCAACCAGCGGGCGAATTATCCCCGCCGCCAGCGCCGGCCCCGCGGTTATCACCTACCTCAGGCGAATCTTATTTACCGATGACAATTCATTACCTGCCGGTTGCCAGCCTATTGATAACTGTATTACTACGGGTAAGCCAGTTATTATCAATCGGCTGGATTTTTTATCCCCCTCGCGTAAATGGGAGATTCAAGCGGTGCAGGCCGGCCTGAAATCCGCCGCCGCATTTCCGCTGGTCAGACGCAACGCGGTTGTGGGAGCCTTGGTGATTTATTGCTCCGCCGAGGAACGCTTTGATACACAATTCACCAATCTGCTGACGGAAATTTCTAACGGCGTTTCCTTCGCGATCGAGGACAGGGCGCGCGAAGACTTCCGCAAAGCGGCGGATCAGGCCTTGCGCGATTCTGAACAGCGCTATCACGTGGTCATGGAAGCGGCGGGCGACGCTATAATCCTGGCCGAAAGTGATGGACGGATAATTGAAGCCAACCGTCGAGCCTTGGATCAACTCGGCTATACCCGCGAAGAACTTTTACAGATGCCCGCGTCGGCACTATTTCCAAAACATCAACAATCTGAAATATTGGCCCGATATGTAAAAATTCTGGTTACAGGCCGGACGGTCGATTCCAACGTTACCATCCTCCGCAAAGATCAGCGCACGTTTCCGGCGGATGCCGTTGAATCGCGAGTGGATCTCCAGGGCCGACACTTGATATTAAGCATTTTCCGGGATGTCAGTGAACGCAAGGCGGCGGAAGAGCGCATACACTATCTGGCATTCCATGACGCCCTGACAGGCTTGCCCAACCGCACGCTGTTAATAGATCGTATTGAACAGGCCATCCGCGAGGCCCAACGCCGTGACAGCCTCGTGGGCATTCTTTTTCTGGATCTGGATAATTTTAAAAATGTCAACGATACGCTGGGCCACGATTTTGGTGACGAACTGCTGCAAAGTGCCGCCATGCGTATCCGCGGGGCTTTGCGAACCGAAGACACGCTGGCCCGGTTGGGTGGCGATGAGTTTATTGTTCTGATAACCGATCCCAAGTCAGCGACGGATGTGGCGGTGGTTTCCCAGAAAATTATTGATGCCATGAGTGTGCCGTTTGTCATCGCGGGCCACACATTCCACATTACGTGCAGTATCGGCATGAGCGTATTTCCGCGTGATGGCAAGGACAGCGGGGTACTTTTGCGCACGGCGGACGAGGCACTGTACGAAGTTAAGAAAGAAGGTCGTAACCGTGCGGCCTTCCATACCCCTGAAATGCACGAAGCAGCCGTTGAATCCATCCGCATGGAAAATGATCTCCGCGAAGCGATCCGGCTGGATCAGTTTGTGCTGCACTATCAGCCGGTGGTCAATCTTCAGACGGGGCGAATTGTCAGCGCCGAAGCGCTGATCCGTTGGCTACACCCGGAACGCGGCCTGATTTCTCCTTTGCGTTTTATTCCTCTGGCGGAGGAAAAAGGGCTGATATTGATCCTGGGCGAATGGGTTATGCGCACCGCATGCGAACAAAATCGGCGGTGGCAACTTGCGGGTCTTCCCGTTGTCCCCATTGCGGTAAACCTCTCCGCCCTGCAATGTCGTGAGGCTTCGCTGGAGCAGACGATCCGCAGCGTCTTGAGTGACACCGGCGTGGATCCCTCGCTGCTGGAACTGGAAATCACAGAAGGGACGCTTATGCAGCAAACCGATGCTCTGCGCGATCGGATGCTGGAAATCAAGAAACTTGGTATCCGCTTTTCGCTGGATGACTTTGGAACAGGGTATTCAAGCTTAAGCTATCTGACGCGATTCCCCATTGACACGCTCAAAATAGACCGATCGTTTATCCGGGACATGATGGACGACCCCAAGGACCTGGCGGTGGTGGATACCATCGTGGATCTGGCGGACAACCTGCAATTACGCACTATTGCCGAAGGCGTGGAAAAAATTGAGCAGGTGACACTGTTAAAGCTGCTGGGATGCCATGCCATGCAGGGGTATTATTTCAGCCCCCCGGTACCGGCCGAACAGTTCGCACAGCTTCTTACTACAGATCGACGTTTGGAAGATGTCCCCCCCGCTGCGCCGAGCCAGAATGCCGCCACGGCAACGGTCGCGTAGCTGTGCACGCTTAAATATTTGTGCCAAGCTGTGAAACTTAGGCTATAATGCTAGGTATGCTTACGGGGAGAGTGTTCACAACGGCACAAATTCCTTGCCGTCGGAAATGAGCCAAAAAAAAGCATGGCGTGGGGCCGCTGACTTTTTAAATGGAATCAACCTGATGCGGAACGGTATTCCGCCGGAGGCTGGCCAGTTGGTTACAAGCGCCTCCTGTTTTATTTACCAAAGGAGTCCCACGCGATGGCAAAGAAAATTGAGACAGATAATCCGCTTTATCTTGTAGCGACGGATACAACCAATCTTTGGCAAAATTGCCGGGGCAAACCAGTCAATGCTTGGCTTACCCGCTTCGATCGCTCGGTAGAAGTGCAATTTATTCAAAGTCGTGAACAGAACAAAGTGACGTTCGAGCCATTTGATGGCGGCGAAAAGGAAAAAGGCCTGCGTATCAGCGAGGCCGATTCGGAATTTTGGACCAATCTGGTCAGCGGCGCAAGTTCCAATAACCAGCGGCGCTTTCAGATTTCATGCCGATTCACGAGTTCATGACTGCCGCCAAGGCAACGTGGCGCTTATACCCAAAGTTTTCCCGGATTTTCAATGGTGAGTTGATTGAGGATTTTTTCACCCACCAGAGCCTTGGCTCGTTCAAAGCCATTCAAGCGAGCGCGGGCGTGCTCCAAGCGGTGGCAATCGGAGCCGAGCATAAAGTAACGACCATCCTGAAGAAATCTTTCGGCCAAAACCCGCTGAGCATCAGGCTCCGATCCGCCCAGCGGGCCGAGATTACCCTGGAATAACAGCCCGCGATCTGCCAGAGTTTGGATAAACTTTGGGTTTTCCCGCATGATCATCATACGTTCGGGATGCGCCAAAATGACCGTAAAGCCATTTTTCTGGAGCCAATCAACACATTGATCGGCCCAGGCCGGCCAATCCGGCTCCCACAAATCCACCAGCACATAGCGTGTATTCATGCCAAAGGTGGGAACGCCAGAAGTGTCTTTCCACCGCCCCATTTCCGGCGAGAGCCGCAATTCACCACCCGGTCTGAATTCCGCGGTAATTCCGACGGACAGCATTTGTCGGCGAAATTCGTCGATCGCCGCGAGCGTAGCTGCAGGCCGGATATCGCACATATCCGTTGGGCCGGTATGTGGTGTGAGAAAAAAGCGGCCATAGCCTTTTTCCATGAACGCTTTAATGCACGGAACCGCGTCCGCATACGTGCGGCAACCATCATCCATTCCGGGCAGATAATGATTATGTACATCAATGCGGCTCATGGTTCATTTCCCATTTTTCGGCCAGAAGCAAATCAGGCGACAACGTCATCCAGATACTGCTTCCATCGCGGCATCAGACCGCCCCATACGCTTGCGATCATTCTCTTTGAGATAACGCTTGCGCAGGCGAATGGTCTGTGGCGTAATTTCAACGAGTTCGTCATCTTCAATGTATTCCAGGGCGATTTCCAGGGACATATCCCGGGGTGGCTTGAGGATAATATTTTTGTCGCTGGAGGTTGTGCGCATATTGGAAAGCTTCTTTTCACGGCATACATTGACGGTAATGTCGGTGTCCTTGTTGTATTCACCAACAATCATACCTTCATATACTTCATCGCCGGGCTTGACGAACATGACACCACGATCCTGCAATGTATCCAGAGCGTAGGCGTTGGTGGCACCAAGTTCCATGCTTACCATCACACCGTTCTGCCGCCCCGGCAACGCACCGCGGATGAACTGATAATCGTGGAAGGTGTGGTGCATGACCGCTTCACCCTGTGTGGCGTTCAACAAACGCGTCCGCAGGCCGATCAGGCCACGGGCCGGAATGGTAAATTCCAAATGGGTCATATTACCTTTGGAGTCCATACGAACCAGCTCACCGCGCCGATTGCCGATGGCTTCCATAACCGAGCCAACGTGCTGCTGGGGAACGTCAATAACGAGATTTTCCACAGGCTCACATTTGTGACCATTGAGTTCCTTGAAGATTACTTTGGGCTTGCTGACCTGAAGTTCGTAACCTTCACGACGCATGTTTTCCAGCAGAACACCCAAGTGCAACAGTCCGCGACCGCTCACACGCAGCGAGTCGGCCGAGGAAGTATCTTCAACGCGCAACGCCACGTTGCTTTGCAATTCACGATATAACCGATCACGGACATTGCGGCTGGTGATAAACTTGCCTTCCCGCCCGGCAAAGGGTGAATCGTTTACACTGAAAATCATGCTCAACGTAGGTTCATCAACATCAATGAGCGGCAACGCCACGGGATGCTCCGCCGCCGCGATGGTATCACCAATGTCGACGTCTTCAATGCCTACGACGGCACAAATGTCGCCAGCCTCCACATGCTCCGCTTTCTCCCGGCCCAAACCGGCAAACAGATATAATTCGGTGATATTGTGCGCCTCATTTTTGCCATCGCGTTTCAACAGAGCGATCTTTTCGCCCTTGCGCAAATAGCCGTTAAACACGCGACCAATGCCGATACGTCCGACGTATTCATTGTAGTCAATATTTGTGATCTGCATTTGCAGCGGCTTTTCCAAATCGGCCACCGGTCCGGGAATTTTCTTAACAATGGTTTCCAGCAATGGCCGCATATCCACATTTGTGTCCGCGGCTTCGAGTCGCGCATAGCCGGCTCGGCCGGAAGCGTAAATGACGGGAAAATCAAGCGCGTCATCATCGGCTTCAAGTTCCACAAACAAATCAAAAATCTCATTGAGCACTTCATCGGGACGCGAATCCGGACGATCAATTTTATTAATCACCACGATGGGCTTGATGTGATAGTGGAAAGCCTTCTTGAGCACAAAACGTGTTTGCGGCATGGGGCCTTCAAATGCGTCCACCAGCAGCAGCACGCCATCCGCCATTTTCAATACACGCTCCACTTCGCCGCCAAAATCAGCGTGGCCAGGCGTATCAATAATGTTGATCTTGCGCATCACGCCGGAAGAGTCGGCATAATTCATGGCCACGTTTTTGGCCAAGATCGTAATGCCACGCTCGCGCTCCAGGGGGTTGTTGTCCAGAATCAGTGTGTCTTCCGACATTTGTCCGGTGCGGAACATGCCGGATTGTCGCAGAAGGGCGTCCACCAGCGTGGTCTTGCCATGGTCAACGTGGGCGATAATGGCGATATTTCTTAATTCGTCTCGGCGTTTCATTGTATAAATTCCAGTATTTCAAGGTTTATCCGGCAGCTTTATGCCAGCCGCCGTCAAGTCCGCTCCGGGCGGTTACAGCGCTTATGTGACCCTCACGCGGTCACAATGCCAAAGACCCTTATTATATAGGAATTCATGGTAAATGACCAAGCAACTCGGATAATTCATGAACCAATGCGGTTTTAACCTGTTGCATGCCCGGACAAGGCTTATCAAGCTCGGCTTGAATGGATGTTACGGGCCGGCTTAGTCCGCAGGGATTAATCAACTGAAAAAAGCTCAAATCCGTGGTGACATTTAGCGCCAGGCCATGCAGAGAAATCCAACGGCTGAGTTTGATGCCGATGGCGCAAATCTTGGCCAATGCGTCCGAGCCACCGTGCGCGGACTTCACCCAAACCCCCGTAGCCCCGGTATCCCTCAGTCCGAGCAAATCCCAATGGGCTAATGTCTGGATCACGGCTTGCTCCAATAACCGCATGTAGTTATGTATTCTTAAGTTGTAGCGGTTCAGGGGAATAATCGGGTATAGCACCAGTTGTCCCGGCCCATGAAAAGTAATATCTCCGCCCCGATCCGTTGATTCCACAGCCACGCCGCGCTGCGTCACTACATTGCTGTCAGCCAGAAGATGCTCCTGCGACCCGGGATGTCGCCCGATGGTAATTACCGGAGGATGCTCTACAAGCAACAACACGCCACGGGAGCATGAACCATTCAGCACTTTTTTATGCCATAGCAGTTGCGTATCCCATGCGGCCCGGTAGTCCATTACGCCAATATCCAAGGCCATCAACGGCGCGGAGTTGTGATGAGGTACCATTTGGCCGTCCGCCACATCGGCATGGCGCTGTTGTGTGTCTGACGCGATGGGATGTTCGCCGCTCATCGCGCCGGTTTCTCCGTTATTTTTTCAGCCAGTACGCGGCGCGGTTTGTGTTTTAATCCGTTGCTGCCCGGCAAAGTTGCAGACCTCGCATCTGCGCCGTTACCCGCTTTGATCGCGGCGGCCAGGACTTCATCAACGGTTTTGACGAACACAAACTTCATATCCTTTTTGAGCTGCTGCCGGATTTCCTGGAGATTTTTTTCGTTGCGATCAGGCAGGATCACCGTTTTTATCCCGGCATGTTGCGCTGCGATTACCTTCTCCTTCACGCCACCAATGGGTAACACCAGGCCACGCAATGTGATTTCACCGGTCATGGCCACGTCAGGCCGCACCGCTTTGTTGATAAAAAGCGACGCCAATGCCGTGTACATTGCGACTCCGGCCGAAGGGCCATCTTTGGGTACCGCTCCTGCCGGCACATGCACGTGAACATCAATATCTCGGAAAATGGCGGGGTTTATTCCCAGCCTTTCCGCGTTATTTTTGAGCAGCGAATATGCCGCGTGCGCGGATTCCCGCATCACATCGCCAATCTGCCCAGTTAGCCGCAGCCGCCCCTTGCCCGGCATCCGCGTAGCTTCAACAAATAAAATATCTCCGCCGGCCGGCGTGTACGCCAGTCCCGTGGCAACACCTGGTGTTGCGGTGCGCAGAGCTACTTCACTTTCAAATATAAGCGGGCCAAGATATTTAATGAGATCATCGGGTTTAACGATTATTTTGGTACCATTGGCCAGAACGGGTGTCGCTGGGGCTGGCTGTGCATGGCCCGCGGGTTTATTTAATGCTCCGGGTTTACCATTTTTCTCCGCGCCACCAACCAGCGTTGCCGCCACACCGCGCATCACTGAGCCAATGGTACGTTCGAGATTACGCACACCGGCTTCGCGCGTGTAGCGGTCAATCATCGCTTCCAATGTGGAAGATTGAATTTCACACTCTTTACGCGTGATACCGTTTTCCTTGAGCTGACGTGGAACGAGGTATTTTCGAGCAATTAATAATTTATCCTGCTGCGTATAGCCGGGAATTTCTATAACCTCCATGCGGTCGCGCAATGCCGGCGGAACAGGTTCCATGTAATTGGCTGTACAGATAAAAATAATATTGCTCAAATCAAACGGCACGCCCAGATAATGATCCTGAAAGGTATTATTCTGCTGCGGATCCAGTACTTCCAGCAGAGCCGCGGAGGGATCGCCCCGGAAGTCCGCACCGAGCTTATCGACCTCATCGAGCATCATCACCGGATTGTTTGTGCCGACTTTTCGCAATTCCTGGATAATGCGCCCCGGCATGGAGCCGACATACGTGCGCCGATGGCCACGAATGTCAGCTTCATCCCGCACTCCGCCCAAACTCATGCGGACAAACTTTCGTCCCAAAGACTCGGCTATTGATTTGCCGAGACTCGTTTTGCCCACGCCTGGAGGGCCGAGAAAACAGAGAATCGGCCCACGGCCAGTTGGATTGAGCTTGCGTACCGCCAGAAACTCAACGATACGTTTTTTGATTTTTTCCAGATCATAATGATCGCGATCCAAAATGGTTCGAGCGCGGTTGATATCCAGATCATCCTGCGTGGATTTGCTCCAGGGCAACTCGGCGACAGTCTCAAGAAATGACCGGATAACACCATATTCCGGCGAGGCCTGCGGCACCGCCGCCAGACGGGTCAATTCCCGATCCGTCTCTTTTTTTACCACGTCGGGAACTTTGGCTTCTTCAATACGCTTTTTCAGGTCAGCGAGTTCCTGGCTTTGTTCATCAGCTTGCCCGAGTTCTTTTTGAATGGCCTTTAACTGCTCCTGGAGAAAATAGTGCCGCTGATTTTTGTCAATGCTGGATCGCACCTGCGATTGGAGTTTTTCTTCAAGTTCCAGCAGTTCTATGCGGGTGGCAAGCTTTTGGCGGACCATCAGCAGGCGCTTAATAACATCGGTTTCTTCCAGTAATGCCAGTTTATCGGCAACCGATTCATGCAGATTCGCCGCCAGAAAATCCGCCAGTGTGGATGGAGAATCAATATCATTAAGAATACTGGCCGCCTCATCGGGAATATTAGGCGACAATTCAATCATCCGTTTGGCGGCCTGCCGGACGCTGCCGACAAGCAAATCGGTTTCCGGACCGAAGTTTTCCGTGGCATCAGGCAGAGCTTCGACACGAGCCTTGAGATACGGCTCCTGCTGAACAAATTCCAGCACACGGAAGCGCACCAGGCCATGGACAACAATGCTCTGCTGCCCCTCCGCCGGACGCAACATTTTCAGCACAATCGCCACGGTGCCTACCGTGTGCATATCTCCAGGTTGCGGGTTTTCCACGCTCTCATTTTTCTGCGTCAGAACGCCAAGAATTTTCTCGCCGGGCATCACATCATCCAGTAACCGGCGGCTTTTATCGCGTCCGATGGTCAAGGGGATTACCGCCCCGGGAAAGGCCACCGCATCGCGTACCGGCATAATGGCGATAATGTCGGGAATCCGCACCTGATGCAGCATCGGTCCGCTCACGCTGGCCGTCGTTTCGCCCGGCTCTTCCGCCGCTTGAGGCACCTTGGCGGCCGCCGGTTCTTTTACCTTCGGCTCCGACTGCTGCAATTGTTCTTTCTTTTCTTCCGCCATGCTATCCTGCAATTCAACTTCCGCTTATATCACCACGCACCAGGCGTTACCGCCGGCTTGAACGTCACCGCGCTTTGGGCAACGTCACCCAGAGCATTCCCGCGTTGTAGTGCGCGGAAATTCGACTTTCATCCACATTGGCCGGCATATCGATGTTTCTGCCAAAAACACCGTGATCTATTTCCATCAGATGCACCGCCATCGCTTTTTCTTTCCCACTTGGCATTGGGCAAATCCGCCGGCCACGAATCACCAGTTGACTACCCACCACGCTGACTTGAATGGCACTTTCATCCATACCCGCCAAATCCGCGCATACCATAAAAGCACTGCGGGTTTCGTACAAATTCACTTCCGGACGCCAGGAATCCGTCGCCCAGGATTGAAACATGCCGCGGCTTAATACCGTATCAGCCAATGCCTTGGCCATTCGGTTCATCATGGCCGATTCTTCCAAATTCGCCAGTTCAATATCACTCATGGTATACCCCTTGGCAATGGCACGGAACATTCAGACAATCAATCCGGCGGATCAATTACCGTTGCCATTGTAATTGTTTGGCTACCATTGGCCAACATGTTCACAGACTCTCGGCGTCAGGCCCCCTCGCACAGCCATCGGCGGCGGGTAGTACTGTTCAGGCCGTCGGCTTAACGCTTCGGCTATTATTTACCTGAAATCGGTCCTACACTTCGGTAATTTCTTTGTGTTTGGCCTGCACAAGTTCATCCACTTTGGCTTCAAATTTCTTCAGCAGTTCCTGAATATCCTCTTTGGCCTGCTTGGCCTGATCTTCGGGAATTCCGGATTCTTTTTCATCCTGATCGATATGTTTATTGGCATCGCGGCGAACGTTACGCATGGAAATTCGAGCGTGCTCGGCAGCTTCTTTCACTTTGCCCAAAAGTTGCTGCCGCCGCTCACCGGATAATGGGGGCAAAACCAGACGTATCTGCTTGCCGTCATTAATCGGGTTAATGCCCAAATTAGCTGTTTCAATGCCTTTGATAATGTCCTTCAATGATGCCGGATCAAACGGCTTGATAAGAATGGATGTTGCATCCGGCGTGGTCAAAGATGCCAGAGACCGCAAATCAGTCGGTGCGCCGTAATAATCCACCTTAATAAATTCCACCAGAGATGTGCTGGCCCGGCCCGTGCGGAAACCGCGCAGTTCGTGCCGCAGGTGCTCAATGGCTTTCTCCATGTGTTCTTCAGCATTGAAGAGAATTTCATCAATTGGCATTGTTTTATGCTCCGGGATTGTGGGATAAATTTTCCGCGATCATACGGGCTTTTAACGGCTGGCCATTGCCGTCGGCGTGGGTTATGAGTGTACCAATGGGTTCACCTGATATCACGCGCATGACGTTGCCTGACTTTTTGAGATTAAATACGATGATCGGAATTTTGCTTTCCATCGCCAGACTAATGGCCGTCATATCCATCACCCGCAGATTATCTGTAATAACCTGCCGATATGTCAATTCGGTATAACACTTGGCGTTAGGATTTTTCTTAGGATCCGAATCATAGACGCCATCAACTTTGGTGGCCTTCAATAGCACCTCAGCCTGCAATTCTGTGGCCCGTAAAGCGGCGCAGGTATCGGTGGTAAAAAAGGGATTGCCGACACCCGCCGCCAACACCACCACACGGCCTTTTTCCAGATGCCGCAGCACTTTTCTGCGTATAAATGGCTCAGCAACCTGAATAACATTCAACGCGCTGGCCACACGGGTAGGTCGCCCAAGATGCTCCAGAACCTCCTGCAACGCCATGGCATTTATTACGGTGGCCAACATGCCCATATAATCGGCCGTTGAACGTTGAATTTCACCGGATTTTGCCAGCGTTTCACCGCGGATAAAATTCCCGCCACCGATGACCACCGCTACCTGCACACCAAGCTCTGCCACTTCGGCAATTTGCCGGGCAATCGTCGTGAGTTCCGCCATATCAAAGCCAAAGCCTCCTTCCTGACAGAGGCCTTCACCGGAAATTTTTAACAGAACGCGGCGGTAGCGCGGGTGGGTCATGTATAACTCCAGCCAGACCAATCAAAATTATCAGACTTCGCCGACCTTAAAGCGGGCAAACGCGATAACACTTAAGGGCGCGGCCACGGCCTTACCGGTCTCGGCCACCAAGTCTCGAATGCGCTTGCTTTCATCTTTCACGAACGGCTGCTCCAGCAGAACATTATCCGCGAAAAACTTATCCAGCTTACCGGAGACAATTTTCTCCACAATATTCGCCGGCTTACCTTTTATACTTTCGGCCGCCAATTCTTTTTCGCGCTGCACCACGGCCACATCCACCGCCTCACGGTTTATGGCCAAGGGAACAAATGGCATGCCCGCCGTTACGTGCATCGCAATTTCGCCAATGAGGACGCGCACGGCGTCATCATTGCTGCCGTCAATCTGCACCAGGGTGCCAACCTTCGCATTGTGATGCACATATTTGCCCACCAATCCATTGGCGGATTTATAGCGGGCCAAACCGGTAACGGCCATATTCTCTTTGATGGAACCACCGACAAGTTCCTTGATGACCGCCTCCACGCTCCGCCCGGAACCATCGGGATATTGGATGGTATTGAGTTCCGCCGGTGTGGAAACGTCATGGGTAAAGGCCAACTCCACCAGATCGTGCAGCAATTTCTGGAAGGCCTCATTGCGGGCGACAAAATCGGTCTGACAACCCAGGCGCACCATCACGCCCAATTTTCCATCCTCACTGATTTTTCCGCCAACCAGGCCTTCTTTCATTTCATTGGAGGTTTTACTTTCCGCCCGGCCCGCACCCCATTTACGCAGCAATTCACTGGCTGCATCCATATCACCATTGGCTTCCACAAGAGCCTTTTTTGCATCCATCATGCCGGCATTGGTACGTGCCCGCAAAGTCATAACATCTTTTGCGTTGATTTCCGCCATTGTATTTTTCCTCGGTGTTCTAACCAAAACAACCCATTAACCAAGCTGGCGCACTAACAGACGCCATAGCCCGGAAATTTTACGCCTTCTTGAACCAAACGTCCACCCGACACAGAATTCGACTGGTATTGAATTTTTTGTGTCCTATTTTTCTTGACAGATTCGGGATTCAAGATCATACTTAACGACGCCGAATTGAATCCATATAGGATTTGTCTGCTTTTGCGTAAATGAAACTTTGTCGCTCGTTGTTTTCACTATTTTGGCATCAGAAGTCGGTTCGCCGGAGGTAACGAAAATGGCAATACTGGTAGGCAAAATCAAATGGTTTAACGACCGCAAGGGCTTCGGCTTTATTACAGGCCCCGACAACCAGGATATTTTTGTGCATCAATCTGCCATCATCGCGCAGGGGTATCGAACCCTGGCCGATGGCGATGTTGTTGAGTATGAATGTCAACCCGGTCCGAAAGGCATTAAGGCAGTTAGCGTGCGCAGAATTCAAGCCGCCGTCGCGCAAGAAGCGTGAGCCGGCGATCAACAGAAA
>JAJZVR010000021.1 GCA_021847065.1 Planctomycetota bacterium
CGGAATCAGAGATGGCTGGTCAGCTTTGGTCATGACCGATAGTAGAACATATCCGGCGCAAATGCGCAAATTAAATTTGTGTTAATTCTTCTCTGGTTTTGTGTTAGCATTTTCCGGACAGTATTGATTGCCGATGCCGCAGTGACGGCCACCGGCATAAAGCCTACGGTGAGCGTTGCGAATGGTGAACAATCTATCACTGTCACCGGGTATAGCAAGCACGGCATTTCCGCGACCTTGCATAATGGCTCAATTTCCACCAGCGCGGACGGGAGAACCGGCCTGTTTACGGTCACGGTACGTCCGGGTGTTCTCACGCCGGAGGTTAAAGACTTCCATAAAATGCTGCGCGACGTAACGGTTCGATTGTCGAGCCGATAAGGCGTTCTGGGAAATGCTGCGACAAAATGCCGCGTTCAGGGCCGATGGGCCCAATGGCCGTAGGTTCTACTGTGGCTTTCAATGCTCACCGCGAATGTGGTTCTGAAACTATGCGCAGCAGTTTGGTTTGATAACGTCGCATTGGAAATACAAAACTCTTAACATCGGAAGCCAGTCGCTTGCCGTTAATGAGATTATAGACCGTGCTTGGATGAGGTAATGTGAGTGTGCGCTTCCCGGCGATGCCGTCGCTGCTGATCATTGCAAGGTTGCCGTCCGTTTCAAATGCGTCATTGGTGTTGAGGTAAACCGGCACGCCAAGGTGTGGAAAAAGCGACCTCCAGAATGCGGCGGAAGGCCGTGGATCACCAATAAAAACGGAGTTGTAATGTTTGTGCCGCAGCAGGGCAACTGAGACGGAACGGGAATGGTCATAAGTCGCGAGAGCAATGGCGGAAGGGTCCACCACCGCGAAGCTGGGCGTATCAGCGGCATGGCTGAAAAAGCCGAAGGTTTTGACCGCCGCGTTCAGTCCGGCAAGATGCTCAACCGGTAACGCCAGCCGATTGTGAGCTAGAACCTCACTACCTGGCACACTGCCGAGGGGCAGCACTTTCAACCGCATGCCGATCAGGTTGCTCGAAATCGCCGGATTTATTTTTCCCTGTTCGAGAAAACCCGCACCGTAAACCCAGACCAGTGTGCGTCCGTGCGATTCCAATTTGGTCTTGATTTCCTTGCGTGTGGCGGCGCTCAAATGCCACGCGTTGAGGAAGATAATGACCTTCGAATGCGGAAAGCCAGACGCCCCAATATCTGATAGAAGATAAAATCCGACACTGGTTCCACAGCGGAAAAATTGTTGGTCCCGGAATACCAGTGACCCTAGCAACGGCATGTCCTGCGCGTTGAGTCTGGCATAATCAGAGGACCTTTCGTCCAGGATTATCGCCACATCTGGTTGATAGGCACCGCGATTGCCATATTTTGCGGATATCGTGCGGAGAGTACCAATATTCTTCCAAATCTTCGGGCTGTTGAGCCACCCTTTACCTTGGAGATCCATCCACCACATTCCGAGGCGGTGGATCAAAACTTGGCCAAAGTTTCTGCGATGCACCGCGATAGTCTGGCTTAGATTGGTACATCTTGCATAGAATCCAGGTCCCGAATTCTTTGTGGTGTCCAGAAATGTACTGGTATCATCCTCTTGCATCCACAGCTTGCCGTGGAGCGTAGCGCTGTCGACGGCCCCCATGAACGGCGGAGCGCCGCCGGGCTGCCGATAGCCATAGGAAACCGGCGAAGCTACCATGTTGAGGTAAGGGCATCGGAGCAACTTTCCCAAGGCCAGATCGGAACTATCGGGGGTGGGAAGTTCCATTCCGTATCCGTAAAAAGTAACGACCAGAGAATGGCCGGCAGTTTCCCGCTTGATAACCATGGCGAACTGGGATATTCGGCGAACTGCCATGTCGCTCTGGTATCGCAGATAGTCTATATAGTTCCGTTCTGTGGAGCGATACAACGGATAAGGGGTGGAGGCTTCCGGCGTGGGAATGGTGACCGAATGGAATCGAATTGTGGATTGATGCCACGCCGTTCGCAGCACTGCATCGGTTCGGTAGTGCGCCCGCAACCAGCGGCGAAAGCCGGCCTGATTTGGTTTGGAGTAGTCAAAACCTGGCCTGGGTTGGTTCCAATAATTTGGCGTAAACCATTCGTTGGTGTTGCCGTGGCAGATGTGGTAACCGATCACGTGGCTTGCGAGAATTGGGGAAGCTTTGACGTGGGCGATAAATAATTTTAGGTCATTTGCGACGGCGTGATACCAGCGGCGCGACGCAATGGAGCATTGCGGGCGTTGTGCGTCAGCATATTTGATAAGCAGTGATGGATGCCGCGCATCAAATCCGGGTACGCCGCACCAGACGCGCGGCAACAACCACGCTTTCGGGTTGTTCTTGAGGATAAATGAGCAGAGGCGGCCTAGGGAACGGTGGATGAACGGATGAGCCGGATTCGGCAGGCCGACCGGAAAGGTGATAATGTTAATGCCGCGCCGAGAGGCAAGTCGAATTTCCGAAGCCGATTGCGCCACGCTCCGTTGGGATTGAAAATTGATATAGACGTAAAGTGCCAACGGGGGAACCCGCTGTCCGGCGATGAATAAAGTTGGACAGTGGTCAATAGTCCTCACGCGCGCATCAATCAGCGTATGGGCTGTCGCCACTGCGGTGCCAGCCCCTGCGAACGCCAGGAGAGACAGAACAGCGCGGCCAATAAAGTTTAACAAACGCGTGCTCCTGCACTTTGTCCCAAAGGCAACCATGACATATCCCGGCGACTATCGGATCGAACCGCGCGGTTGCCGGAGAAAATTAAGCCGCCCCCCATTCGCCGCCTAACTGACAAAACGGGAGTCGGGCTTAACTTTCCTGCAGACGATTTGATTTTAACAATTCCGCTTGCCGGCGTTGACTTGCTCCATCAACGCGGGGTGACGTTGTAATATTTCAAACCGTTGGCCGTAATTGGCGCCACGTGCCCGTCGCAGAATAGACAGTTGGCATATCCCTGGTCAGCGCTGGGATTACCTTCATTGGAAACCACATTGGAGCCATGGCGATATCGCAATCCTTCCGAATTATAATCCAGCGCGTCGGTATTGCTCCAACCGTCGGGGAATCCGGACGGAATAATCTTCGTCATCGGATCAGTGCTGGGGATCCAGCCGGGAGTGGTCCAAAAGAACAGAGCCTCGCAATCACCGTTGGGCTCGTCCTGAGCGGCGTCGCCGATGGCCACTACGTGCGCCGGCGATCGGACGTTACTGGCACGAAAAGTGATCTGTTGTGATGGTGCTGTATACCCTGGTTCATTGGCATAAACAAATACATTTGGATTGGCGGCATATTCCGTCGCCTGCAGCAGCGTCGGGGTTACGTCAGCCGACGGGCAGTAGAACAATCCCTGCCATTTCTTAATCACTGGCGGAGTGTAATTGTTGGGCAGGTAATACCATGCCTCATAGGGCACATTCCCGATATAGTAATCAAAAAGCATATCGAACCAACCACTGTTGCCAGCACGGTCGCCTGCACCTAAACCGCCATTCCATCCATAGGGATAGAAGCCCTCGCTGGTGACGGTGTACTCGGTGGTGATCTGTCCCAGCGAGCGCAGTCTTGCGGAACAAACGGTTGCCAGTGCGTCCTTTCTTGCCGCTGCCAGAGCCGGAAGCAACAATGCAATCAGCAACGCGATGATCGAGATGACCACCAGAAGCTCAATGAGGGTAAAACCCCGCTTAATGGATTTTGTGAAATAAAGCATAAACCTAACTCCTAAAAAATGTGGACACCTGCGGTTCGGGCACAACTACCAACAAATGAGAACCCGTAAGGGAGGTGTGACCGCACCATGTCATTGAGGCGGCGGTCACACCGTAACGTTAAACGACCCTCCTGAGAACCCTGCGGCTGGCAAGCAGCGCCAGCGATCCCACCGCTGCCAGTAAACCGATCACTCCCGGTTCCGGCACGGCGGTGACTGTGACGGCCTGAATGCCGATATTGCCATTTGACCCGGTGCTTGTGCCGGTGTCCGTGAATGTCAGTGTATCACCGGGCGAGCCTGCAATATTCATCGTGAGCACTCCTGCAGCACCAGCGCCTTGAGGAAGAGCACCGTTGTAAGTGTACGTTCCGCCGGAACTCAGGCTCACAGCAATGCCCTGATCCGCATTATAAGCATTCAGGTATACGTTCATGGTTTCCGACGGCCCCAAGAGCGACTGCGTGAACGAAAAACCAGAGGGGGTCCACGCGGAGAAGGTGTAAGTATTTGAAGTTTCTGAAGAAACTGTCGTTCCGCCGCTAAATGAAAGAAAGTTGTTGCCGGCGGCATATGTCACGGGGCTTCCGTACCCGTCAACCAGGCCCTTGCCTGTCAAGGCACTGAATGAGTTCGGACCGCCTGACATTGTGGACGGCGTAATGGGGGAATACGTTCCGGAGGCGGACACTCCGTAGTAAATCCAATCGGACGCACCCGTGCTGATGTCAATGGGACTACCGGCAGAGCTAGATGGCGCAGCGGCCATCGTGCCGGAAATTGTCCCGGCGTTAGCGCCAGGTGCGGGCAGTGCAATGCCCATAACGGCGATGCCGACGGCTGCCGACAAGTTTACTGCGGTTAAAACTGAAAAAGAGAATTTTGATAACATGGTCATTTCTCCAAAAAAGACGTTTGAACTTGTGCTCCCTCCTAACCACGCGGTCAGAAACCATGGAGCTTATATCCCGCAGCCGCGGTGCCCTACTGGAATGCAAGGCCGCAGAAACGGGGCTTAACTTTCCGCATGAGACACAGGGCATCTGCCCTGCCGGATGGATTGCGGCGACCACCTGGATATCTTCGAACCTCCTTTCTTGTCTAACTGGTCTTTTACCAATTGACATTTGCCGGAATATTCCGGCGGTAGCAAATTTCAGAAAACTGACGAACAGATCGCGAACGCCAATGAGCTTACTATACCTGCTAGAATTGGCGTAACGCGGCAAATCTATGTGCGTTTTGCGCAGTTCCACGAGCCACGCCAGTTTTGTGATTGTTCCAGACCGTGTTATGAATTTTGAAATCGACGTTTTTCCGCATCCTGAGGTCGCTTTGTGCGTTCGCGGATGCCGCTTGGACAGCGGCTGTTGGGGCGGCTCATGCCCGCAACCGCATGTTTTCGGCATGCCGAAGACAGTGCTACCTGAAACCTCATAACTCTCCTATCGTGCCACTGTTTTGTGGCGTTGCCCTTCCTGGGTGATAGCCGTCAATCAACCGGTTTGCAGTGCGAACAATGCATTTCTTTACGGCGATAATTTATTAACTTCGTAAGTGTTCGTTGGCCACCAACAACGGCGTGGGGTATGCTTAAAAATGTATTCCATAGGAGAAGCCAATGACAATCAAGCGTATCGCTATTGTGATCGAGTTGGCCGTTGGGTACCGAGAAGACGTAATCCGTGGCCTCTTACGGTTCATCGGAACACGTCCCGATTGGCTGTATCAAGGTTGCGAGCTAAAGAAGGAAGAGCTTCATGCGCTTCGCAAATGGCGGCCGGACGGAATCATCGTCGGTTACCATGATCAGAGCGTCGGGCGATTGCTGTGCGGATTTTCATTGCCGACAATTGACGTCTTCAACTGGTTTGACCTCGCCGACGCGACGCGAGTGGGTGTCGATGACATCGAGGTTGGGAAACTCGCTGCGGAATTTTTGTTGCAACGGGGATTCAGACATCTGGCCATTATAGGGGAAACATCCGCAAATTTTGCGAGAGAGCGACGGGACGGCTTTATTGCGGCACTTAAAGCCGCGGACTTGTCCTGTCACCGAATTGGTGAAGTGGCCAGACCGACAGTTTCCTGGTCGGTGGCATTCCGAACAACTCCGGACAAAATGCTTCGTAAATGGCTGCGCGAACTTCCGAAGCCGGTGGGAATATTCGCCATCGACGACGATTGGGCGTTGACTCTTTCAGAGTTATGCAATCAGGAGGAAATTCGGGTGCCGGAAGATGTGGCTATCCTCGGCGTTGACAACGAGGAACTGCTTTGCCAAATGTCACGACCTCCACTGTCGAGTATTGATACAGGAGCCGAACGGGTCGGATGGGAGGCGGCGGGTGCGCTGGCCCGGCTGCTCGAAGGCGAAAAGGTGCCCAATCCGTTTTTGTTGTCGCCCATGCGTGTAGTGGAACGGCAATCCACAGATATTTTTGCCATCGAGGATCAGGAGGTGCTAACGGCAATTCGATTCATTCAAGCCAATGCACACCTCGGTATCAGTGTCACCGAAGTGCTGCGGGCCGTGCCGACCAGAAGACGCACACTGGAGCACCGGTTTCGGGCCTTGTTAGGACGCAGTATTCTAGAAGAAATCCAACGATCGCGAGTCATACGGGCGAGGAATCTCCTGGCTACGACCGACATTAAGCTTTCATTAGTGGCCCAGCGCAGCGGATTCGGCAGCGCCGGACGCCTGTGCCGCGTTTTTCGGCAAGTTACCGGTGAAACGCCCGCCAACTTCCGTCGTAAAGGGTTAGTATAATCACGTGATGCGCCCTATAGCGCCAGCGGAATCAAAGCATGCAGAATGAATTCTTTACAACGGGCTGTTGCCGTGGCGCCGAAATATCGATTTTCCGAGGTGCTTCAAAAATATCCACTTAGGGTACCCATGCGGGGGGAATAACCACTGATCCCAAGCGAACGAATAAAATCCAACACCATCGTGCCCTTGCCAATCAAGTGGGCAGCTACAAAATTGGACTTTTGCGATTGGAATACGTCTGTCCACCAACCTGGACCAAAATGGTGTTGCATCGCGCCAAGTGCAGCGCGGAATTGAGCCTCATTGTCACGCACGGCCCTGGCATATTCAGGGGCATCCCACCAATTGTTGTTTGCCCACCATGGTAGTTTGATCGCGCGTGACATTGTATCACCTCATCCATTACATACAGATAAAGCCATTTTTTTTCGCCGCCGTCCTCTTGATCACAGATCCTGAAATAGCCACCGCGGATCGCAAAAGTCTCGCTACAAAATCGGCTTGCGTAACATATACCTACCGTCGCTGAAATCAGCAACCTGCAATATCTCCGATACCACCCGGCCAGGTACAGCAGCAATTCTTTTAATGAACACTACCAGATTAATCGCCGAAGCAATGGAACGCTGCGGTACCGTCTGGGAAACCTCGCCAATTAAATCTTCCAACCGATACAAGGCATCTTCGGCGCTGTTGGCATGAATGGTAGCCACACCGCCCGGATGGCCGGTATTCCAGGCTTTGAGCAGCGCCAGGGCTTCACCACCCCGCACTTCACCCACCACAATTCGATCAGGCCGTAGGCGCAGCGTCATACGCAGCAGATCATTCATGGTTACCTTGGGTTGGGTATTTTTGGTTAGCAGTTCCACGCGATCCGGGGCCGAACATTGCAGTTCACGGGTATCTTCAATGAGTACCACCCGCTGCATCTGGAAATCCGGCTCATTTAATATGGCATTGACCAGCGTGGTCTTACCGGAACCGGTACCGCCGGCAACGAGAATATTCTGGCGCTGGGCAATGGCGTGGCGTATGCTTCTGGCACCAGCCGCCGCCAGCACGCCGGATGCCACATAATCGTCGAGTGTAAAAATACGCTTTGGCCGTTTGCGAATTGTAAAAGTGGGCCGGTCGACCAGCGGCGGCAACAATCCCTGGAATCGTTCGCCCGTTGCCGGTAATACGCCGGCGATGGCCGGTGATTCAGGATTGGCGTTTTCTCCGGCATGGGCGGCCAATAAACGAATCACCGTTTCAGCGGAACTCGAATCAATAGCGCCCATGCGCTGGCGGCCCTGGCCGATAATATCCGCCCATAAACCACCATCGGGATTGGCCATGATCTCCACCACATCGGGCCGCGCCAAGGCACCGGCAATGATTGGCCCCAAGGCGTGATTCAGACTTTCGTTGTGACGCTGCTGAACAATATTGACCATATTTATTTTCCTTTCTGGTTAAAGTACTTGGATAACATTCCCGGTTGGCTGCTCAACGCAGTGAATTCAATATGCCACCAGAATTCCGCTATGAATCTTCTGTTATGTTGTTGCCGGGCACGCCGTCCGGACCTGCCGAGGGTTCCGGCTGATCGGGTTTTACCGCGTCCTGGAACAATCCAGGTTCGTCCTGCCCGATGGCGATTCGCCGACCAGGGAACTGATGGGAAGCCATCTGCTTCTTGCCGCGTCTATCCGCATTGTCCATTGGTGGTGCTGCCGCTTCGCTGGGAGGCACGTTGCCATGGGGCAATTGATCCAACGTCTGCGCCGGGGCGGATTCTGGGGCGCCTGATTCGGCTGGAGTTGAGCCGTTGGAGTCGCCCTGGATAGCGGCCAACAGTTCCGGCACCTCACCCAGAATCGACTTGTTCTGACGCAGATTACGGGCCAGACTGTCCAGATACCGGTGGAACCGAGCTTTACCGCTCAACAGCGCCGCCGATCGCTCATGATCCGGGACCTCCGGCGTATGGTTAAAATAGGCTCGGATGCCCAGGCCCACCATTTCCTTGAGTATCAACAGGTCCAGATTCTGGCGTTTTTCCAGTTTCTGGAGTTTGAAAAATACTCTTTCCACGGCCTGGAGTATTTCCGCCTCGCGATCCGAGCGATAGGTCGCCAGCAGGGTCTGTGTCGCCGCGTCGGCGACTACCCACGTAAAGGCTTTTCCAAGCTCGACGGCTTGGGCTTTGGCGGCATCGTAGGCGGGTCGGCTCAGGCTGATTGAAAATTTGATCTTTTCATCGTTCATAACTGATACTCATCCTCCGGGCTATGACTTGGTAAATGGCCTTGTGAATGAATCTCTTCCGCTTGCGTCTTGTTGTTGTCATCCGTCTGATTCGTAGAAGCTCCCTGCGAATGGATCGGTGCCACCACTTCATCCACTACCGTGGATCGTGTTCCATCGGCTTGCGTTTGATCCCTGCTATCAGCATACATCCCGGCCCTCGCCGAAATGCCGGGATCATTGAGCCATGCAATCAATGGCTTGCCCGCTAAATCGAGCCTTTTGGCCTGATCCGGCGGCGGAAGCAAACGGCTGGTGAATCGTGGATCCGCGTAGTAACGCAGTTTGGAGCATTTGATCGGCTTGCAGCCGGTTACAAAGACCAGTTCCTGATCCGTGGGGAATTCTCTTACATCGCCGGGTTGAAGCAAGGGTCTTACCTGTTCACTGTAACTTATGCCATGATGGCCGCCGGAGAACATTTTGGCCGGTTGGCTGTAACCGGCCCGGTATTCCACCACGGCGCCTGTCATCTGGCTGATCTTCTGCTGGGTGACCGGATCACTGGAGGCAAAGGTGGTCAGAATGTGGCAGTTGTCCAGAATGGTGTTATGTGGGCCGTACTGCTCAATAATGTCGTTGAAAGATTGGACAATCAGGTGTGCCTTGATGCCATAACCGGCCATCTGGCGTAAGTTCAGGGAAAAGAAGTCCAATTTTCCCAGTGTGGGGAATTCATCCAATAGCAATAGCAGCCGGTGTTTCTTGGGCCGGTTATCCGCATCCGCCTCTATGTGTTCCATCAAAGTGCGACAGACCTGGTTGATCAAAAGACGAATCAGAGGTCGTAATCGGGCTGCATCCGATGGCGGTGGCTGGATATACAGACTCATGGGTCTTGCGCCGCAGACCAGATCGCTTAACTTGAAATCACTGGTGCTGGTGTTCCGGCATACAATTGGATCGGCATACAGTGTCAGACAACCGGCGGTGGTGCCACGCACACTGGCCTGGAATTTATCGGGCTGGGCCAGCAATTCCTTGGCCACCAGTTGAATCTCAGGATGGGGTTCCCACAAACCGGTTCCGGGATTCCGGCGATGGGCGGTATTAGCCATCGCCTGGCAGGTGGCCTGAAAGTCCAGCAATCTTTGCCGGACCACGGAGAGGTTCTTGCGATCAGGCGATTCGGTATACAGAACATGGAGAATCAGGGCCACCAGCAATTGTGATGCCTGTTGATCCCAGATATCCAGGGTCTGCTTGGCCCCGGTGGGATTAATAAGCATCTCCACGACATTCTGGGTGTCGCGAATCTCGGCATCACCGGGCCGTATCTCCAATAGTGGATTGATCCGCACCGAATCGGTTCGGGTGGGATTGAAAAAGACGGTATGGGAGAATTTGGCGCGGAAGCCCGCGGTAATGTTCCATAGTTCATTTTTGACATCGTAGACCAATACACTGCCAGTCCAATTCAGAAGGGTCGGTACAACGTGGCCCACCCCTTTGCCGGATCGGCTGGCCCCGGATACCAGTTGATGTTCCGGGCCATTGTATGTGAGTAATTGCTTGTCCAGTAACCCCACAACCGTACCGTGGCCGGATAGTAAGCCGGCCTGACGGATGTGGGCACGCGTAGCCCAACGATCACGACCTATCACATCAACTGTCGGCGGACCTTGCCGCCGAAAGACAATCAACAGAACTGTCGCCGGCAGCATGAATCCCAGGGATATCAGGCCGGCTTGATTGAAGGCCCGTGAATGATTCCTACCGTACTTCTTATACCAGCCAAACACGTCCCAGGGCGGATAAAGCACCAAGCGTCCAATCGGGATTCCCCAGCCCAGCTTGGGATTATCACCCAGCCGATAGGCGGCCCACTGGATGCCGACCCACAGCCCCAGCAACATCGCCAGCGCGTACAATATTAGAATCCATTTGCGGCTCATTGGTGAACCTCCGGTTCCAGATTCTGGACGTGATCGAAGAGCGTGTTTTCCGGCAATCGGCTATTGGATTCCCAGGCCAACTTACCGGACCGATCCAAGTGAAGCGTAACGACATTTCCCACACGGATTGAACTTAATTGGCGCGTCTGGTGGGTGACATAAACCTTCTGTGGCGTAATAATCAGTGCGATCTGCCCAGCCCGAAGTTCCCGCAAGCCAGCGTATCGGCCCGTGATGGTCACCTCGCGTGGCAGTCGGACAGCGGGCCGGTTGAATTCGCCGGCGATGTCGGTACGAACCTGCCGGAATTCCACCGATCGAAGGTGGGCCATGGCCCCGGCTTTGAATGCAATGGCCATCGGGCCGGTAAAGTCGGCCAGTCCCTGCCCCACCAGCCATTGCCGGCGCTGTTTCAGAGCCTCGGCAAACTGACCGTTCCATAAGGCCTGGGATGATCGGCCCGGTTGACTCGGCTGGAATAATTGCCGGTCCAGCCAGGTCAATGCCTGTGCCTTCACCTGCTGCTCCAGACTGTACGCTGAGACAATACGCAGGTCGGTCTGGCCGCGTCGCGCGGCGGTGAATTTCTCAAAGACCGGGGCATCAATTCGGAACTGGTTTTCACCCACCTGCTGCACACCTGCACCGTGATGCCCGGCAACAAAAATCAATTTGGCCGTTGCCGACCGAATCCGGGCGGTGGCCTGATCCGGTGTAACTTCCGGATGCTGCTTGGCCAGAAAGGCCGCATGATCCGCGGCGGTATAAACGCCGCCATGGTTCTGCGCTACCATTGTTAGTTCCCCGGCGAGAACATTCCGCCGATAGGCTTTTGCCCCCAATTCGACCACGGCACCCGCTTGTGCCCGGTGGAAACTCTCATCCTCCAGAACCTGACTGTAATAGAGTCTACCGGTGCAATCCCGAATTACTACAAACCGTCGGTCACTGATCTCATCGACACTCCCTTTGGCCACCAACGCGCCCAGAATCGGTTCAGCGTCTCTGGCTCCCAGACGCTCAACGTATCCCGCTTGGTTGCCCAGTGTTGCGTAAAGGACTTTGATGATGTCATTGCGTTGCCCCAAGTCCCGGAGCTTGAACCCAAAGTCCGGGTCTAAAATCCACCATGTTCCTTTTCCCTTCTTTGCCAGGTCCATGGTCTGAAGGAACTGCAATCGGCCCAGTATGCGGGTCCGGTCATCGGCACCAAAGCCGATGCGTTTATCGGGGTGTAGATCAATTTTGCCGGCTTCCAGATGCCGTTCAATCATCCGATCTAAAGCGGTGAACCGTTCGGCCTCAATCTGGCTGTCCTGCTCCCGCCGGATGTCTTCCGCGCTGCGTGGACCAAGTATTTCGGTGGCTGCCTCTTCGGCTCGGCGGCGGATGCCGTAAGAGACATATTGCCGGGGGATCACCAGATCTGTACCATCCTGTTTGATTCCCCGACACAGGATGTGGGTATGCGGGTTATCCGTGTTGTAATGATTGACCGCCAGCCATTGTAATGACGTTCCCAAATCCCGTTCGACCCGGGCCATGACTGTGCGGATATACTTATTGGTATCCGGCAGATCACCGGCATTTTCAGCCGAGACGATCAGACGAAAATGATGCCGGTCCTGCTCCCATGCGGTGACGATCTGGCGGGCATTCAAGCCTTCCCGCATAGCATCGTAGAACACCCCACGCTGGCCATCCAGACTGGCGCTTTCCCGGCCAACATAGGAGACATGGCGTAACGCACTGCCGTGGACTTTGCCGGGCCGATGCCGGCTCACATGAACCTTGACCACCACCCGTTGCAGGCGATCAAAGCCACCGGTTCCACGACCAACTTTGCGCGCCTTGGATGCGGCGCGGCCCTTAAAGCCGGCCAGTCGGCGAGCCAATTGACTGTTGATGCTGGGCTCACGGGCATGGCCGGTTCCCATGCGGCCAAGGCGATCCCGATCATACGAATCGGGCCGGATGGCTGATGGCTGGCCTGCCTGAGCAGGCCGGACGGAATGACTACGACCGCTTCTGGATGCTCCTTTGGGATGTTGATTGGATCGACTCACTGTGCACCTCACAATTGAAACAAGACGGCTGAAAATAGTGGAACCCAGGAGAACCCACGAAACCACCCTGGGTTCCCCGTAAGTAAAGGTAAAACCAGCAGATACAAAAATCTGGGTTCCAACTCCTTTATCCTGCCTTCCATTTTTAAATCGTTTCTCATGGCCATTTATCCTCAAACTCAATTACGTTTGTCATTACTAAAGTTATCGCAGTTGATTATACCTAACGCATACCGAACGTCAAGTCGGGGGAAAGTGGGGAGCGGGGTTTTTGCTCATCCGGTGCGCCAGCAGGGCATAGAATCCGGGGGCAATTGCGGGGGCAAGGACGGTGCAAAATGGGATCGCATGTGGAGCGGGCGGAGCGTTACGCCGACATGGCCATGGGGATGGGCCAGACCAGAAACAAGGCACACGAGGGCGGTGCAAGCCGATGGAACCGGTGCAATGTGGCAGGGCTTCGGGAATAGCGACAGGGCAAAGATTGGCGGCGTGCCAGCGGCGCGATCCAGCCACTATATCGGGCATGAGTTGGGCGTATCCGGCGGGGAGTATATTGGTATCAAGCATGGAATGGTCTCGGGTGGTAGTGTGCCTTAATGGTTGCCGGATGCGCTGCGTTTAAGCGCCGGGGTTCTGGCATCCTGCGACACTGTGGCCAAGGCTTCGGTCAGTGATTTCGGCAGACACTATTCCATGCAATTTGGATCGGGACGGTATTCCTCTGCGGATGGCAGCAATGGCCCGGCTGATTCCGCTTTTGGTGGGATCAGCCGGGCGATTTTTTTTAGGGATGGGGCGATGTCCAGCCTTCCTTCCACCTTGGCTTGGTCCCGGTTTAAGGCCGGGGTTCCGGTTAGGATTTGGGTTGGGATTCCATCTCCTGAATCGGGTATGGTACTATCTGGCCGGCCAAGGTTTGCAGGCTGAATCCTCGGTCATTGGATCGGCTGGGGCGGGCGATCACGGCCACAAATCCCTCGCCGAAAATGGATTCCCACTGTTGCAGGTCCAGCCGGCATTCCCGGTTCAACGGGCCAGCCCAAACAAGCCAGTTGGGTCCGTTCTTGGCCATGTAGACCACGAAGTGAAAAGACCGTAAGCGAGCGCCGGCAAACAAGGCTCGCTTGGCTTCATCCACCCGGATATAGGGAAGTTTTTCCTGCTTAATCCAGTCTTCCACCTGCTGGCGGAATGGAATTTTGGGGGCGCTGATGCAAGCGTCATCCACCGGGATCGACGCCGCGGATGGGGCTGCCGCCACGGTCATATTCGGCTGGTCGGATAATGCTCCAGCCGGCCTGCTGGCCGATATGGTCTGGTTCTCGTTGTCGGGTGTTGCCGACATTGCGTTGCCAGCCGCGGCCAGATCATTGCCGGCATTTTCCATGGCGGCGGCCGCATCGACACACCCGGCGCCCGGTGGGCGCATGGCATCTCCCTGGCGGGATATTGCCTCCTCCTGATCGGGTGAAGTCGCCTGTTGGTCATCAACCTGCCCGGCCAGTGGAACCGGCCGGGTATCCGGTTGATTGACCGGCAGCTTTGCCGGTTCAGCGGCCGGTCCATTGTTCTCTCGCATGGCGGCGCTAATGGATTCGAGCAAAGGAAAATCGCCCGGCTGGGTCATCCGGTAACGCCGTATCGGTTGGGTCTGTAATCGGTAATAGTTTCGCATAACGTATCTCCTGCTTACTGGTAATATTTTCAATACCTTCAAGGTGTAAACCGGCGGGGGCTTGCGTGTTCTGCAAAACCCCCGCCATGTTTACAATCCGCTTGACCAATTCATTTAACCGGCCGCCAGCGTTAGCGCCCTCTGGTAAGCTTCCTGCTTGGCATGATGCGAGCTGCCAAACCAGATGGATTCCAGTTGATGGTCGGCCTTCTCAAGGGTATTGGCACCCTTAAAGTTTCTCTGGTGGTCAAAGTATTGGCTTACCGCGTTGTAGGCCGCCCAAGCCGTGCCGGTAACACCCGGCAGGGTATTGGTGGCATTGGTAAAGTTATCCTGAAACTGATGGAATATCTTCCGGCGGCGCGCCTCCGCCCGTTTGCCCGTGGTCGGCGGTACACTGGCGGTAAAATAACCTTCCAGTTCTACGCCAGTTATCTGCTTATCCAGCATGGTATGCAATTCGGCATCGAATTGGTCAAACCGGGCATGGATAATACCAAGTTTCTCACGGGCTTCGGATACCCGTTCGGATAAGCTGGGGCGGTGGCGGATACTGATGCCTTCGCCCAGTCCATCGCGTAACGCCAAGTTAAGCGTATTCTGGCAAACCACCCGTATAGTGGTGGGAAACAGCCGCAAGGCCTTGGAACCGTCATGGGAGTTGGTAAGCAGAATGTAAGGCTGGATCGCATCCTGCGTGCCGGCCATATACTCGGTGGGAATACGGGCCAGCATCCAGACTACCCGGCCATCCTTTAATGCGCCGGCGGTCTCACATGGCCAGTTTGTCGGCCACCAGAGAGTCCATAAAATCAAAGCAATCTTTATTTTGAAAAATACGGTAATGGTCGGATACTACGCCCAGTACCGTGCCGGTATCCTTGCGGACATTGGCATACTTGTTACGTACCAAAGCCTCCTTGCCCAGTTCCCGGTCAAAGGCCTTGAGTTCCCATTGTTCGACCTCCCAGTTCAAGCGCGCCAGTTCAATGGCTTGGGCGCTGGTAACGGCATTGGCCACTACTTGGCCAAGTTTATGCCATGCGGGGGTACCGGTTACAAATACCGCCGGTTGTCCAGTTGTCATATCCAGTTCATGCATAAAACACCAATTTACAAGTCCCGATTGGGACAAGCCTTTCATAAAACAAATAAGAAAATCCAGTTGAAACAAACCACTAAAAGCATTGGATTCATAAAGGAGAGAGAGAGAGAGAGAGAGAGAGTACCCGCCGCCAAGTCTTATCGTTGGCGGCGGGCTACCTCCGTCTCCTCTACACGGGGATCACCTCCTGCGGATTCAATTCCGCCGTTGGTGCATGGCTGGCCGTGGAGCGTTTCCGCTTGCCGGCGGGCTTGCCCGGCCGGTTCGGACCGGATTGGCCCTGATCGCCTCGGCTAATAAACTGGAACCGTTCCACCACCGTACGCACCTTGCTGCGGGCGTTGCCTTGGTCATCCTGCCAGCGGTCGAGCTTTAAGTGCCCTTCCACCAGAACCGGATTACCCTTCTTGAGATACTGGCCCATAGTCTGGCCCGGCTTCCCATAAGCCGCGCAGTCCATAAACAGCACCTCGTCCCGCATCTGACCGTCGGCGTCCTTCCAGCGCCGATTGACCGCTAACCCGAATTCGCAGACAGTTGCCCCACTGGGCAATGTGCCTGTAATCGGATCCCGGGTCAGATTGCCCAATAGAACCACCTTGCTGAAGGAACCCATACAACACCTCCTGAAAATAGGAGCCAAAACGTAGACCGCCTAAAGGCGCGTCGGCCCATCGCCGCCGCATTTTTTTTCACCTCCGGCCTACGCCAGATAGCGAGGCCACGAGGTGAAAAAAGAATCAAAAGCCCTCTGTTTGAGCCGGGGATGTCCGAGGGAACGGAAAAAAGACATGCCACCGCGCACGCCTGGAACGCAGCAGCTCGCAGTGAAGCCGGAGCATGGCAAGCGCAGCGGTGGCTTTTTGTAGTGGACTCAGGACCGGGATCACGGCGATTTCCTTTTTCCCGGTTATGCAAGTGTGGAAATTGCGTTAAACATGAATTGAATGCACCGCAACTTGGTGTTACGCCAACACATGGTCGCGCCACCACATGGATGAGACCGCGAAACTCGCGCACCAATAAGTGCTGGAATTTAGCACCCAATTCAACGGCGTTTGCCTGTTAAACCTTCAACAAAAGCATTATTGAAATTCTGGATGAATTTTTGTTGCGTGCCAATGGATGTCAGATTATTATTGCTTTGTCGCCCGCTTGATCCATCATCACAAGCGGGGTTGTGAAGGGTTGTTTCTTTTTTCACGGGAGCGTTTATGAGCGGCGGAACCAACACCGTATTGTTTTATCAAAAACCGGTGCTGCTGGATCGTGCCGCACACCGCAATGCCAAAATCAAATTGCGCGATGTCAACTTTGAGTTTTCCCGGGAAACCAATTCTGTACCCGTATCCGCCCTGGAATTCGCCCGTGCCGCCACAGAATATCCCATCGTGTTTGCCGGCCCATCCATGGATCGGCTTATGCCGGTGGTGGTGTTGGGACTGCGCAACGACGAAAATCTCTTTGTGGATGTCACCGGCAAATGGGCCAACAGTTACATTCCAGCGTTTATCCGCCGCTACCCGTTTGTTCTGGCGGAACGAAACAATGGACAGGATTTCAGCGTTTGCATTGATACGGCATTTTCCGGATGGGAAGCCCCGGACGGCGATCCCCTGTTCGATGAAGCTGGCGCAGAAACACCGCTTCTGAAAAACGTATTGGCCTTCCTGGGCCAGTATCAGGGCAACATCAGGCAGACTCAGGCCTTCACCGGAAAACTCAATGAACTGAATTTGCTGGTGGGACGAGAGATTCGGGCGCGTGATACGAAGAATCAGCCATTGGCCCTGCGTGGCTTTTATGCCGTCGATGAAGCCAAGCTCAATGCCCTTTCCAATGAACAAATCACCGAACTCTACCGCGCTGGGTTCCTGGGGTTGATTCATGCCCATTTAATTTCACTGGGAAATTTGGTCAAACTCGAACAGCAACTGCGCGACCGGGAATAGAATTCGGACGATTGTGTGATTCGTGCCCGATACGGTGCGCCTTTTTGACTGGCGTTGGAGTGACATCGCAGGCAGAAGCTTATTGCGGCGTATGCGGAAAAAGCTGGTTGCCTGAAATCTGCCGCGACAACGTGCGGACTTGTCATGCTTTTGGGAATGCGATAGAAACGTCGTTCTCCACGCCCGGTCTATTTAGACGGGTACGAACCAGGACTATTAAGTATGCACAGTCAGCCAACGACGAAAATGCCTTTTCACATCATGGCCAAGCCCATCGGGCCGATATGCAATCTGGATTGCAGTTACTGCTACTACCTTGAAAAGGAAAAACTCTTCCCAAGCCATCGGAAGCCAGCGGATTTCCGGATCAATGAGGCCACGCTGGGATCATTTGTTCGGCAGTACATCCAAACGCAACCGAATGACGTAGTTTCCTTCGCCTGGCAGGGTGGAGAACCCACGCTGATGGGAATAGAGTTTTTTCGCCGGGTGGTGGAATTACAAAAGCGATTCTGTCCGCCGGAAAAACGCGTCGAAAACGTCCTGCAAACCAATGGCACACTGTTGAATTCAAACTGGTGCAAGTTCTTCAAGGAACATCACTTCCTGCTGGGCTTGTCGATCGACGGGCCACGCGAATTGCATGATCGCTATCGCGTCACCCGCGGAGGCAAACCGAGTTTTGACCTGGTCATGCATGGCTTGAAACTTCTGAAAGATCACGGGGTGGATTTCAACACCCTTACCGTGGTGCACCGGGAATTGGCCTATCATGCCCTTGAAGTGTATGAATTCCTGCGTGAACATGGCAGCGGCTACATGCAGTTTATTCCCGTTGTGGAACGATTTACCAAAAGCGAAGAAAAAGAACTGGCCGATCCGCCACCGCTGAAAGTATTGTCGCCCGAACTCACGGTTGCCCCGTGGTCGGTCGAGCCCTTGCAATTCGGGCTGTTCTTGAGCGACATGTTCGACCAATGGATCCGGCGGGATGTCGGCAAAATATTTGTTCAAACCTTTGATGTGCAACTGGGAATATGGGCGGGCCGGGGTGCGGGGCTGTGCATTTTTGCCGAAACCTGCGGCGGAGCCATGGCAATGGAACACAATGGCGATCTCTATGCCTGCGACCACTTTGTTTTTCCGGAATATCGCCTGGGCAATATACACCAGCACTCCATCCGTGAAATGGTCGAATCACCCGTTCAGAAGAAATTCGGGCTGGACAAACAAAACTCGCTGCCCGCTTATTGCCGGCGCTGCGAAGTGCGTTTCGCCTGCAATGGTGAATGCCCCAAAAACCGCTTTGCCGTAACACCGGACGGCGAACCAGGCTTGAATTACCTGTGTGCCAGCTATAAGCATTTTCTTAATCACATCCGGCCCCACATGGAGATTATGGCCCAGCTAATCAATTCCGGCCGCCCTGCCGCGGGCATTATGCAAATTATGGCGGAGCGTGAGAAGGCCAAAGTCAGGGGCTGAATGTGATTATCCACTAACACGATAAGTGCGTTGACAGCCAATGGGCCAAGTGAAATTTTCTAACGGTGGCCACTTTTGTTGCCCTCTTGCTGGTCGGCTTCGGGTGGTGGCGGCCTTACGCCCATTTGCCGTTCGAGGGCTTGGAGATCAACATCGCTATTGTCGGTCGGAGGGTCAATGGGTGCGGTGGCGGCCTGGGGCGGCTTGCCGCGAGCGGCGCGGTCCATCTGCTTGGCCAATTCCGCCGCTTCCCGGAGGCTGATGTTCGGGCGATCGGCGGGAAAGAAATACTCACCGACGCGTCCTCCCTTGTTCCGCTTGATCGCCTCCGGCGACCATATCCAGCGCCTACCCGCCTGCCAAACTATCCAACACGCAACAATCAACGGCGGCATGCCAGCCGCAGCCAAGTAGTACATCCCTATCATCCCGATGCGCGGGTCGTGGGTTGGATTTAGTGTAAGGCCAGTACTGAATAAGGTTCCAAACATGAAGGCGGCCATCAAGAATATAGAGCCGAACAATGTCGCCAAGCGTTGCCTGTAGGTGCGCTGATTTGGATCGTGTGTCATCAACGTCCACCAATAGGACCACAGGAATGCAACATCCAGCACGATTTGAATCGGGATTAATATCAGCCAGGCGGTCCAAGGGATTGTGGGAATCGGAGTCGCGGCGATCATCGTTATCCTCCCCCGTAAAGCTTGCCCGCTTCACGATAAAGCAGGCTTGGGTTTTCGAGGCCAGTGTGGACGAGGCCCTCCCATACCGCTGTCGGAACGCCGGTGGCGTAGACTTCAAAAGCGGGGGCTTCTTCCCCAATAATCGAATCCACAATTGTTGACCCACTTACTAGCGGTGCGGCGAAGCCCGCGGCACCGGCGGCGGCGACCTCGCCCAAATCAAAGTGGCGACCAAATAAGATGGATTCTGCCCCTTGGCTGAACGTGTTTGCCACAATTGCACCGGCGGCACTGGCTGCCGCTTGGGTCAGCCATCCGAATTGTAGGGTTGCACCGGCACCACCAGTGGCAGCCCCGAAGAATGCGCCGAATCCACCGGAGATCAAATCTTCCGCCAGCGATCCATGATCCGCCGCCGACCCGGTGAAGCCTGAAATTCCACCCGAGATTGCGCCCAGTGTTGCTTTGGCAATAACCACGGATTGCTTCACGTTGCTTTCGACGTTGGCCGCTGTGCCGACCGCGTTATCTGTCTCAAAGGCGGCGTCCCGTGCCGCCAGCCGCGCCGCCGCATTCGCGCCTTCCCAATCTTCCAGTGCACCCACCGTGCCGGAGGTTTCCTCCGCAACACTTGCCGCGCTGGCGGCGGCGGTTCCGGAGAGCCCCAATGCGCCGGAAATAAACGGTGATGCCAATTCCGCCAAGCCGCCCGTCAAATATATCCCCGCCAAGCCAAGGCCAGTTTCCGACAATCCCGCAATCGCATTGGCATTCCGATCATAGCAGCCGTTAAAGCCGGTCTCACCAGCGGTTGGATCGTACGCACTGATGCCTTGCTGAATGGCTCCGAGGTTGGGCGCCAGAAGTGATTGCTCTCTGGGATTAAATACGCCATTGGCGGTTTGATATACGCCCGGAATTCCATCATAAATCTGGCCATGATAGACAATATTCCATGCGAAATCTGTGCCGGCGCTGCGCTCAATGGCCAATAAGCAATGATCAATGAACCAAATTATTTGAAATTTCTGATCAGCGATCCGTGGTCTTTGATCAGTGAATGCCGCAGCAGACAGGATGTCTGCGGTCCGGTGCCGCCGTGGGCGGCGGCGCAAAAATGTTTCAGCACAGGTGACCATTGCCCATCATCATCCACTTTCTGCCGGCCCACGCAAGTTTGCTTGTCCACTGCCGAGTTCCCATTGCGCTTCGCGCTATCATGCGTCCAGCGCGTTAGCCCAACAGATCGTCAACGGAGTCGTCAACGGACGGCTGCGCGGGCCGTTTTGCGGGCGGAACTCCTTCTGCGGGGAAGGCGGTGCCGTGCTGGTGTTTGGCTGGTACGGGGCGATCCGGCTGGCATATCTGCGTGGCATTGTCGCGTCGGACAGCGTTGGCCTGCGGCCTGCGGCCAGGGTTCAGTCGTGGGTCGGTCCAATAGCCCCAGATGGTGGCTTTTAGGAACATCATTACCATCGCGGTGACGAGGGTGACCAAGATGGCTGGGGCCATGAACCAGTACACGTACACTCCTACCTTCGGGTTGACTATCGGCTCCAGTATTGCAGTGTCCGCGAAAATGCTTCCAAATAAGAAAATGATCATCGCCGCCCCGTTTGCCAGGCCCGCATAGGCGATCTGTCGGCCCGTGGGGTCCGCATCCAGACGATTCTTGCTGCACATCAGCCACCATGTGGACCAGAGGAAGCCTGCGCTCATGGCAAGCTGCAAAGGTACATCAAGCTCCCACGCCCAAAGCGGGATAGTTGGAATGGGTTGAGTGGTGATCATAGGACCATAACCTCCGTCTTAACTGCCCGGCGTCTGTCGACTGAGCCAGTCGATTCCCTGCTCGGTTAAGGTATGGGCGTACCCCTCAACCGGAGCCAGACCTGCGCCGACGAGATTCAGCCACGGCGTATTGGCATTATCAATGGCTAGATCGGCACCGCCAAAGGGAACGGAAACCAGACCGCCGGAAATAGCCGAAACACCCACATCGCTCCAAGTGAATTTATCGCCGAACGCGCGGGCATCGATGCCTTGAATCGCCGCACCTGATACGCCGCCGCCGACCATCCCGAGACCCACCGTTGCACCCAATCTCCAGCCGATGGCAGCTTCCTCGGTAAGGTTTGACAGGAAGCCGCCGGAGTAGCCGAGAAACCCACCGGTGACCGTTCCGATCACCGTGTTGGTCGCCGTTTCCCAGAAGCCGTCGTGATGCGCCATCGCCCCGCTCAGCGACGACGCAAATCCGCTTGCCCCGCCCCCGACGGCCTTGGCGATCAGGGCGTTTTTCGCGAGCGAACTTCCGGCGTCCTGGGACCACTGACTTATGCTATCCGCCGTGTCGTTTACCCAGGAACTCACCGCGTCTGACGCAGAGGAAATTGCCTCTTCGGAAGCGCCTGCGATATCGCCTGCCGTGGAAATCGCACCGGCAATCGCGTCGGACGCTACCCCCAGAACCCCAGAGGCGGCGGTACCGGCAAAACCGATTGCGCTGGTTAGCAGCGGCGCCGCCAAGCCGCCCGTGAGGAAGGTGGCGGCAAGCGAAAGGCCCACACCGGAGACTGCCGCGATGGTTCCCGCATTCCGATCATACCAGCCGTTAAAGCCGGTCTCACCAGCGGTTGGATCGTACGCACTGATGCCCTGCTGAATGGCTCCGAGGTTGGGCGCCAGAAGTGCTTGCTCTCTGGGATTGAATGCGCCATTGGCGGTTTCATAGATGCCGGGGATACCATCATACATCTGGCCCTGATATACAATATTCCACGCATAATCTGTGCCGGCGTAGGTAAGCAACTGCGTGCCGGTGTTAAACGTGCTGCCGGAGAACTGTTGCTGGAATTGCCAGTTTGCGCTCCGGCTGGGATTGCTGAATGTTGCTACACCATACGGCGTTCCGTTGGCCTGCAAGGCTTGGGCATTACCCAGGCCGTCAAAGACATAACGTTCATCAACTGTTCCAGCGGCGCTGGCGATCGCGATGACCGTGCCGGCGGGATCGGTCAGGGCATAAATATATTGGTTTGGCGTGGTGGCTCCGAAGGTTCCCATCTCCCTCAACAGGAGCGTTCCATTCGGGGCGTAAACGTAGCGTGCCGGATCGGTGCCTTCCGGGGCTGTGCCGCTGGTGGTGATCGCGTTGGTATCCGAAATCACCTGGCCGGTCGTGGCGTTGTAGGAAAGTGTATGCTGCGTCTGAATTGTGCTGGCCTCGCCGGGGAAGGTACCGGATTGGAATTCACCCAATGGCCTGCCGAGTGCATCGGCGATGCGCTCAACGAACAACGACCAACTATCAACGAACAAAAATTGATTTTTACCACAACGACACAACGGCACGACGCTATCCACCACAGAGGCAGCGGAGGGACGCAGAGGCGGGGTAAAACGACGATCTTCTCCGCGTGCCGATCTTGCTCGATGTTGTTCAGTCACCGTTACCATTCGTCCACCGCTATACTTCCTTCATATAAGCTTCGCCCTCGCGCAGTATCCATTCAAACCAATCCCCGAGGCTAGGGGTTGTTGCGCCCCATATCCGTTGCGCGGTGTCCCACTCCCGCACTTTCCCATCCTCGGTAACAATGATCAGGCCTCCGTAGTTCATCATCGCGATTACCCAGTCTTGTTGGCGATCAACTCCGGACGATCGCCATTTTGGGGTAAACGTGTCGATGCACCATTCGGGTGCCCACTCTAAGGCGGGCAATGGCTGATCACCTGACACCCTAAATATGGAGACAAGTTGTATACCTCTGACAAACAGCTTCCCCCCGTTAAGATGCTTTAGCATATCAGCGAGATCTTCTGGAAATTTCCCTAGATCGGCCTGAACTTCGCGCATCCTTTCCTCAGAACAAGGCGGCAATAGTCTGTGGACTCGTGGCGGATAAGTACTCAGGCGATCCAATATATTTACCCAATTGACCATCATTCACCACCTCCTTCAGCGAGCAGGATCATCGCGGCACGGTCGATCAACGGCCCCATGGTCGCGTTCTGGAAGTTGCCACCGTGTTCTGTGAGGTTCCCTACTTGTCCGCGAACGAACATGATGTTGCGAGGATCACCCGCCCACTCGGGAAATTGGGCGACGCTGTTGATGTGATGACCAATTATATTCTGTGGTAATTCGCCGTTTTTGTAGATGTAATTGATTTCTTCAGGTGTCCAATCCAACGTGCCTTCGCCCGTTGTTTTAACAAGCTGGATCTCAAGGGCAGCAGCCCGAATGACGCCGGTTCTCCTCGTTCCTGCAACAGGCGTCTGGCCCTCAAGATAGGGATTCGGGAGGCCCGATCCCACACCTTCATTCGCTGCCACGGCGAACGATGTCAATGCACTTGCCCACCCCGGTGTGCCAACCCAGCCGCCCGGCCCGACCGCTGCTCCTGCGCCGCCGAACTCCCCGCCGCCCACCACCGCCAGCGCGGGCGCTGGGCCACCAGTTCCCATTGGCGGGAACAGGCTGCCTGCCCATGGGTCGACTGCATCGGACAATTGCGCCATCCCGGCTGCATCGCCGACAATGCCCAGAGCACCAAGCGCGCCCTCTAACACGCGACCGCCCGTACCCAAATTCAGGCTTTGGCCGGTTGCAAAGTCCACATTGTAGGCCGCCGCATAAATTCCGGTGAAGCCCGTGGCGTCGGAAATTCCACCTTCAATACTCTGGCCCAGTGTCTGTCCATTGAGATAGCCGCGATTAATGCCGCTTAGAATCGCCCCCACACCGATCGCTCCCAACGGACCACCAAGCAGGCCGCCAACCGCCGTCAGGCCGATTTCCGAACCCGCCACACCATAACCCGCGGCATAATCGAACCAACTGCTGCGCGGATCATATGCATCAGCGCCAATCCCCGCCTGAATTACGCTCAAGTCCGGTGCCAGCAGGCTCTGCTGTCTTGGATTGAATGCGCCATTAGTGGTTTGATACACGCCGGGCATGGCATCGTAAGTCTCGCCCTGGTACAGAATTGTCCAGCTGTAATGCGTGCCATCGGCGGTTTGATTGCCGCTGGTATCAAATGTACTGCCGGTGAAGTACTCATTGATCTGCTGGCCCGGCGTGCCGCTTGTGCCGGGGCTGGAATCAGCGGCGTAGGCCATGCCGTTGGGCTGCAACGCCTGGGCGTTGCCCAGGCCGTCATACCGGGTATGACATGTTTCAGGTTGATTGATTCTGTGAAAGCGAGTTCCGTTTTGCGCAGGGAATTTGTTATGCTTATGCCACTGGGTACGGGACGAACTGAATTCGGTCAATCGCATAGT
>JAJZVR010000022.1 GCA_021847065.1 Planctomycetota bacterium
AATTGATCTCGCCGGTGTACCGCACGATGACGATGTGGATCGCGATGATATTCTATTATTCTCTGAATCTCCCACGCGCTATGTGCTGGAAGTTAAGCCGGAATATCTGGATGACGTGCTGCGCCGCCTGAGAGGCTTGACCTTCGGTATTCTGGGTCGCGTCACGCACGAACCAAACTTGGTGGTGCAGTCCATCGGCGGCAAAACGATTATCAGCACTCCAGTGGAACAATTCCGCCAGGCGTGGCGCAAAACACTGGATTGGTAGAAAAAAGTGGCGCCGGGGCCTATTGCTGATTTTTCAAGACAATGCGTTCTGCGAGCGCACAGGCCTCAATCTCTAATGGAGCCTCGAAATATCCGACCTCGCATACCTGACGGATATACGCGGTGAGCATGCCTATCAAGCCCATGCGTTCAAATTGTGCGACGTGTGCCAGTTCGTGTGCGATCAGTCCGCGTCGCTGCGACGGCGGATTCGGGAAATTCTCAATGAGTATCCCATAACGGACCGTGATAGCGGCGGCTTTAGGAAAACCGGCTTTGCGTGCCAAGGGCATCAAAAGCTGGCCGCCAGGCTCCCCGATGGTGCATTGGTCCAATACACGCACGCGTTCGGGGTGGGCGACGCCTAAAAGAAAGGCATCAATTTTTTCGTCACAGGTAAGTGGTCTTCCAGAAAGAATCGCTCGCCGCTCTGATTGAAGCACCCAAATTGCCGCAACGGGGGCGGCCAGCGGTGCCAGCGCCATCAGGATTGGATGCATAGGTCGCATAAGAGGAAGAATGTAACGTATGTGAGAAATAGTGGCAATACAGGCATCGCCCCCCAAAAACTTAACCTGTCATTTGGCCCGCACTCTTTACGCGCTCTTTACGCGCTATTGGCAGGAATAAAGTTTTTTCCTATAATGCTTGATTCCGATGATACCGGGCCGTTAAGACCGGCGGGAGATCGGGATTTGGATTTGAGGAGTTGGCGACGATGCCACATGTAATTACTGAGCCGTGCATTGGCACAAAAGATTCTTCGTGTGTAGCGGTATGCCCGGTAGATTGTATCCACCCGCGCAAAGATGAGTCCGAATTTACGCCCGCTACGCAGTTGTATATTGACCCGGATACCTGCATTGACTGCGGATTGTGCGTTGATGAATGTCCGGTCAAGGCAATTTTTCCCGAGGACGATGTCCCGGAAGAATGGAAGAAATATATCGCCATTAACGCGGACCATTATAAGAAATAAACAAGGTACCTGGGCCATGACTTGGGCGAAAATATTGTTTTTCTCCCGAATCTGGCCGTTATACGGGATCACGTAGCTGACTTGTATCAGCCAACCATCGAACAGGCACATTGGCAATGGCGGTCATTGCGGATGTTAATTAAGCCGGTTCGCGTGCCCGCAAGTTGAGGATTTATTCATGGCCACAACCACTCGCAAACCCCGTTTTCAAAGCTTCAGCCGTCCGAAAATCCGGATCGGAAAAGTTGCCAGCACCGGCAAAGTATATGTCGATTACAAAGACACTGAAACGCTGAAGAAAATGCTTACACTCAATGGCAAAATTCAGCCCCGTACCCGTATTGGCGCCGCCGCGTTTGAACAGCGCATGATCACGGATGCCATCAAGCGGGCTCGGTTCTTGGCACTGCTGCCGTACACCGGCTCTGCCCAGTAATCGAATATTTCGCTCCAATGCGTCTGATTCCGCATTGAAAAACGCTGATAAATCGTTGAAATTGCAGCTTTTCCGGCAGGCTCCTACGCACCCTTGCGTTTGCTGATGGCCGCTTGAATCTGTTGATGAATACGTTGCGCGTTGGGAATCCATTCCCACAGACTGCCGGGGTCGATGTTCTTGCTGACGGCAAAACCAATGGATCCTAATCCAAGCATGTTTTGGGTGGCTGGCTCAATGAGCCGGGCCTCGGAAATGTGCGCCAGTCCAGCTTCAAAAATAGTGGGGTGCCGGGCACCTTTTATCGTAACAATTCGGCAGGTAGTCAAAAGATACAGATGGCTGGTCCATTCCATTAACGCATAAATAACCCGCACCCCGACAAGTGCTGCGGAAATAATCAGGGCCGTTTTGGGCAACAGAAGATCGCCGAAAACGCCGGTATGAATGGCTAATATAGCCAATAAAAGCACAATTCCACAAAAGCGAAAGCTCGTTGCGACAATATACCACAAAGACGGGCGAACCATCAGAATCACCAGTTCATTACCGCGCAGAAGAGACTCAGGCGTGACTGTGCCCGCCATTGCTTCAACCCGGGCGGCTTCACCCATGGCCTGATGAGGCCGGTTCACGGTCAGCGGCCTCCAATGACCCGCGATCGCGGAGCGGAGCTTTAAAACCGGCAGATGGATGGTCTGTTCTGACTTCATGGCAATAGTTTACCAGATTTACCCGCCGCAAGTAATTTGGCTTGATCGAGGTATTGGTGTATTCTGTAGCACTTTGCCCGATGGGGACAAAAATGAGATTGTACATAGAGAGGTATCGTAAGATGACCAAAAAGCACCTGTTTACCAGTGAATCTGTCAGCATGGGCCACCCGGACAAGGTGGCAGATCAAGTTTCTGATGCGGTTCTGGATTCTTTGCTGGCCGTTGACCCTTTGGCACGCGTGGCGTGTGAAACACTGGTCACCACAGGCCTGGTGGTCCTGGCGGGCGAAGTAACGGTACATAATCAGGCTGGCATTGAAGCCCTTAACCGGGCGGAAGATACGGCCCGTGAAGCGATCCGGGAAATTGGTTACGACGATCCCCGCACCGGTTTTGATTATCGCAGCTGCGCTGTGTTGCGGGCCTTGCATGGCCAATCCGCTGATATTTCCCGTGGCGTAACCGCGTCGGACGCCAAAGAACAAGGGGCTGGTGATCAGGGCATTATGTTTGGTTTTGCCTGCAATGAAACCAAGTCCTTAATGCCGCTGCCAATTTATCTAAGCCACCGTCTCGTGGAGCAACACGCCAAACTGCGGCGCGACGGAGCAATCAAGTGGCTGCGGCCCGACGCCAAGAGCCAGGTCACGGTTGAATACCATGATAACAAGCCGCATCGTATACATACCGTGGTGCTTTCCACGCAGCACACCGAAGAAGCGGTGGATGCCAAAACCGACAGCTTTTCTGATGCCGCACGCCATGAAATTATTGAAAAAATCATCAAACCGGTCATCATGGCCGAATGCCCGCAATTGTGGAACAGCCAGATGATTTTCCATATTAACCCCACGGGTAAATTCCTGATTGGCGGACCCCATGGTGATTCCGGCCTGACGGGCCGAAAGATTATTGTCGATACTTATGGTGGCCGCGGCTGCCACGGCGGTGGCGCGTTCTCCGGCAAGGATCCATCCAAGGTGGATCGCTCAGCGAGTTATATGGCGCGTTATATTGCTAAAAATGTTGTCGCCGCGGGCTTGGCCACCGCCTGTGAAGTACAGCTTGGCTATGCTATTGGCGTGGCTGAACCGGTCAGCGTACTGGTGGATACGGAAGGCACGTCGATCATCGATGAGCAGATCATCAGCGATCTGGTGCGCAAGGTATTTCCGCTTAAACCTCAAAGCATCATCAAGCATCTGAATTTGCTACGGCCCATTTACCGTGAAACGGCCCGCCATGGACACTTTGGCCGTGAGCTGCCCCAATTTACCTGGGAGGCCACTGACAAGGCTGATGAGCTTTCCCGCCTGGCGGGTGTGAAAACCGGCAAAGCCGCCGAAGTGGCAATGGCGTAACGGCACCATGGCATGGCCGCCAGTTGCAACACGGGGCAAGTCAGGCTTATAGTAATCATGCGGCGCGTGCTGTTCACCGGCACCGGCATGGTCGCGGGCTTCACACGAAACCGGAGTTGTCATGGCGGATGCTTTGCACTGGGGTATTCTTGGCACAGGGACAATTGCGGCCAAATTCGCCAAAGACTTATTGGCCTCAAAGACGGGGAAACTTGTTGCCGTTGGCAGCCGCACGCCGGAATCCGCGGAACGCTTCGGTAAAGATTTTCTGGCGGAATTGCCAATCAACCGGCACGGCAGTTATGACGCTCTGTTGGCGGATCCAACTGTTCAAGCTGTTTATATATCAACACCTCACCCATTTCACGCGCCGTGGAGCATCCGTGCCGCCATGGCTGGCAAGCACATATTGTGTGAAAAGCCCCTGGCATTAAATTATGCCGACGCCATGACCATGGTCGAAGCGGCGCGCGCCAATCGCGTATTTCTCATGGAAGCCTTCATGTATCGCTGTCATCCGGTGGTGGACCGGCTGATTCAACTTCTGCGGGAAGGCGTGATTCATGACGTGCGCATGATTCATGCCAATTTCGGCTTTCAGTGCGCTTTGAACTATGACCATCGTTTACTCAATAATAGCCTTGGTGGGGGCGGCATATTGGATGTTGGATGCTACCCGGTTTCCCTGGCCCGCCTGATCGCCGGTGTTGCGGCGGGAAAGGAATTTCTTGATCCCCTGCATGTGGCGGCATCGGGCGTTGTCGGTGAAAAAAGCCGGGTCGATGAAATGGCTTCACTGATACTTACATTTCCCAATCATATTATCGCTAGTATCAGCACGGCCATCCAATGCGCACTGAATAATGACATTCACATTTATGGCACCGGCGGAAGCATATATATTCCCTGGCTCTGGATACCGCAGCCAAAAGGGAACAAAATAATCATCCGTCGGCATGGCAAAGAGCCGGAAGAAATCAGCGTGGACGCTCCATCCGGCGTTTATACGCTCGAAGCGGATGCTGTTGCCGCCGCGATAGAAAAGCAGCAAAGGGAGCCGCCGTGGCCCGCGATGCGCTGGGCGGATACGCTGGGCAATATGAAAACACTGGATCGCTGGCGGCGCATGGTAGGCGTTGTCTACGATGGCGAGAAACCGGAAAATCGCCTTACGCCACTGCACGGCGGCGCGTTAAGTGTCCTTGAACCCAATGCCATGGAATATGGCCGGGTGCCGGGGGTGGAAAAGCCCGTATCGCGATTGATTTTTGGCGTCGATAAAATCAGTATCAATGATTTTCCGATGGCCCAGGCCATGCTGGATGATTATTTTCAGCGCGGAGGTAATACGTTTGATACAGCTCATATTTACTCCATGGGCGTTTGCGAAAAGGCATTGGGGAGGTGGGTAGCCAACCGCAAGATTCGCGAACAGGTCGTGATCATCGGCAAAGGCGCCCATACACCGGATTGCAATCCAACCGCCCTGACCCGGCAGCTCATGGAGAGTTTGGAACGCATGAGAACGCATTATGTTGACATCTACATGATGCACCGGGATGATCCCGCCGTGCCCGTAGACCAATTTGTCGATGTTCTTAATGAACATAAGCGTGCCGGGCGAATCCGGGCATTTGGCGCGTCCAACTGGAGCATACCGCGCATTGAAGCGTTTAATTTCAGCGCCCGATCGCGTGGATTAACCGGCTTTTGTGCCATCAGTAATAATTTCAGCCTCGCACGGATGATTCATCCTCCCGGGCCGGGCTGCGTATCGTCATCCGATGTCGAATGGCGCTCCTGGCTGGAGAGCAATGAGATGATTCTTATGCCCTGGAGCAGTCAGGCCCGCGGCTTTTTTACCGATCGTGCGGCACCGGATAAAACCGCGGATGCGGAACTGGCGCGGTGCTGGTATTCACCGGATAATTTCCGCCGCCAGGAAAAAACGCGAGAATTAGCCGACAAACTCGGAGTGACTCCCATGATCATCGCGTTGGCGTATGTGCTTTGCCAGCCGTTTACAACCTTCCCCATGATCGGCCCGGCCGGCATTGACGAAACCCGTGAAAGCGTTGCGGCTTTGAAAGTAAAACTCACGGCCAAGCAACTCCAATGGTTGAATCTGGAGGCGTAGTGCCGAAGTTCCGGCATTGATTTCCGGTATGTCGATCCAATCAAATTCCGTCCGCCGCTTCGCCTGATATCTGATCGCAATGTTTCCCATTTTCGCTGGATTCCTGCATCTCGGCGGTGAATATTTCACAGCGCACGGAGCCGGATTTCTTGGCGTGGTACATCGCCCGATCAGCGTTTCTCAATAACGTTTCCATGTCGGTCCCGTCATCCGGATACACACTTATGCCCACGCTGGCAGTCACGCGCAGCGGTTTATCCTCAATGTACACCGGGACCGAAATGGCTTCGCCGGCGCGTTGGGCGATCATCCGTGCGGTCTGCGTATCTTTAACTTCCGGTAGCACCAACACAAATTCATCGCCGCCGAGCCGGGCCACGGTGTCCGAGTCCCGCACGGCGGTTTCCAGCCGCTTTGCCACGGTCTGAAGCAACTTATCGCCGACATGATGCCCCAGTTGATCGTTGATCGGTTTAAAGTGATTCAGATCAATCAAAGCAATGACAACTTTTTCGTTTTGCCGTCCGGCTCGAGACAACGCCCGCGTTATCCGGTCTTCCATCAATGCGCGGTTGGCCAATCCCGTCAACGGATCGTGCAGCGCCTGATGCTGTATCCTGGCTGCGGCGCGTTTTTGTTCTGTGATATCCCGGGCCGTAATCGCCACGCCGTCGCCCAGTCGCACCACCTGATGGGAAATCCAATTGCTTTTGACCGCGGGGTCATGAATTTCAAGTTCCTCGGACAACGTCCGTCCGGTCTTGGCTACTTGCTTATAATGTTCAAAAAGTCCGGCGGCATGACTGGTGGGAAATAGTTCCGATAAAAGCCGCCCCTTGAATTCCTCCGCCGAATAACGGGTCAGATTGTGCGCATTGACATTGGCAAAGACAAATCGAAAATTCTGAATATCTCCGGTGTTGTCGCGTACGCTTTCCATAATGAAAAAAGCGTCGATCCCGCCATTGGCGGCGGCAATAAACCGGGCTTCATTCGCGCGGGCCTGCTGACGCGAATTCACGAGCAATTGAACCAGTGGCTTAAGCCGCTGGCGCATAATCCACAGGCCGGTCAGAATCAAAGCCAGGACTATTGTCATGGCCACTGTAAATTGTTCCCGAATTGGCGCATAGACTTCTGATAAATTCATTTTCAATACCATGCTCAACCCGGTATGACCGATTGGGCCGAACGCCGCCAGCACCCGATGGCCGCGATAGTCTCGCATTTTCAGAATTCCGGACTTGCCGCTCGCCGCCAGATTCACCGGCAACTCCTTTCCATCAGATTCCATGGGAACGCTGAACGGAGCGGGATGGCCGCGAATTGGGAAGCACTGGTCACGGCCAGCAAGATTTGCGCAGACGACCATGGTGCCGCTTTGGCCCCAGCTCGCCGCTTCCTGGTAAGCGCGATCCAGTCCCTGAAGAGGCTGTTCGGCGGTGACATCGCCATAGGTTAACCCACCGGTCTTAAGGGGAATTTGCGTGCGTAGAATATATCCGTTCGCCCAGATCAACCACGCGAGATAATGTCCCGCCAATGGAACTTGCATCGTCGGGTGGGCAATCAGCCGCCCGAAAACCCGCTGCTTTCGGTCTCCGATTCTATACACCACGGCGGAGAACCCGAGGTGCCGTAATTGTCTAACCGAATAGCGCAGTTGTGCCAGGAGCGTCGGATCATCCGGCTTTTGTTGTAACGCCCGCAATGCGCCTACCACGCCCGGCTCATTGGCCATGATCGCCGCCCGTGCGGTTCGATCCTGAATCGTGCGGTTAAAAAATAATCGGCGTTCCCGCGATAACCTCGAAAGGTTTCCGACGGTATTCCCGGCCATCTGATGCTGCATGATGGAAAAACTGGAAATGCCCGCGAATAACACGGTAACAATCAAAATGCCGACGGAGAGGCGATAAATGCGCTCGACTTCCAGACGTTCGGCGGGAATCTTATTCCATGGCAATCCTCGCCAAAGCGTCCATAGCCCCACTGCCATAATAATGCCTCCAGCCGCTGTATTTTCCGCCATGCCTACCGTATTGGCCCAGTTGTATAGACTTTCCAATCGCATCCAATAGCCCATGCCGCCCAATAGCCCTAAAATAAATACGGCAAAGGTTAGGATGCGAACCAGCGTGGCCAGCCCCGGCCCCTTGACCCGCCGATACAGGATCAGCGCCAACCCGAAGCATAGAAAAGCCACTGCGGTATTGGGTGCCAATTGGCCGGGATGTATATTCATCGGCTGAAGTTTCTTATGCAGCGCGGCCATATCCAAGGGCGATGAAAAGTCAAAGATAGCCTCACACAACGCAAATCCCGCCAGCAGGATAATGGCGCAACCCAGGAGCGTCGGAATTGCCGCTGCTGTGCCCCGGCGGTTCAGGCCAGCGAAAATCAGAGCGATTCCGGCCAGCACGAAGCCGATAGCCGTGTTCACGACCATCGGAACCTGACCGCTGTGGAACTGTGCCAGGGCGGGGATATTATATGCCCAGCCGATAAGAACCGTCCCGCCAAGAATCAAGGCCGCCAAGCCGCAAATCCGCGCGGGAATCAGAGAAGAGCGGATGTTTCCGTCGCGCGCCTCTTCCGAGACTTTCACAGAGGTCAGCGGATGAGATACTATGGCTTCCATTGTGTTTATTTATCGGTCAAAGGGGTGGGATGAGTTGCAAAAAAACAAGCCGAATGATTGAAAATTGGGCACCATGGCACCGGCCGCGCCGACCATGGTTGCAAGTGTCTGATAAACGCGTGTACATGGCCCCTTTATGGGGCGTCGCATATAAAACTTTTTTTATCCGCTTTTCCCCTTTGCCATTACCCGCTATATAATCCCCCGCATGATTTTGCTGATTGATAATTATGATTCCTTCACCTACAACCTCGTACAGCGGTTAGGCGAAATTGATCCTGCGGGTACCATTGAGGTTATCCGTAATGATAAAATCACCATTGATCAAATTGAAAAATGGCAGCCGGAAAAAATCATCATTTCTCCCGGACCCTGCACCCCGCGTGAGGCCGGCATCAGCAATGATGTGCTGAAGCATTTTGGCCCCAAATTGCCGATTCTGGGCGTTTGCCTGGGGCATCAGTGCATTGGCCATGCCTTTGGCGCAATAGTGGAACGCAACTATCGGCTCATGCACGGCAAAACCTCCCCAATTTATCATAATCGGCAAGGCGTGTTTGCCGGACTTTCCAACCCCTTTGATGCCGCACGGTATCACAGTCTGGTCATCCGCCCCGGCACATTGCCTGATGATTTTATCGTAACGGCGTGGACGGAAGAAAAAGAGATTATGGGGGTGCAGCATAAACATTGGCCGCTGCACGGCGTGCAGTTCCACCCGGAAAGTTTTCTGACGCCCGAAGGCTATACCCTGCTGAAAAATTTTCTAAATATTCCATCGCCTGCCGCGCTGGTGTCGTAAGGCAAACGCGGCATCAATACCTTTGCAATTAAGCCGCTGATGCCTGGCACAATGTATTGTTGCGCCAGCAACAGGCGTGGAATTAGTGAAATACGCCATCGGGCCAGCGCCGTAGCCAGGACGGCCCGATGGGTTTAACCGCCACCGCGCCCGGGGCTTTCATGTGGCAGCGTTCCAGCAGGGAACCTTCCTGTAAATACAAGGTGCTCAGAGCGTCAAGGTATGCCACATTGGCCTGTGCCTGCGCAAGTTGCGCTGCGAGTAAATTGGACTGCGCCAGCGACACCAGAATGGCCGTGCTTTCACCCACCTTGAATTCCCCCTGCGTGGCACGCAATGTTTCAGCTTGGGCCGCGGTGGTGGCGGCGGTGGCGCTGATCTGCTGCTTATCCGTTTGAGCCTGTATGTATGCCGTGCGAACGCTTAATTCCACACTGCGAACCGTGTTGGCAAGGGCGGCCTCTTCCTGATCGCGGCTTAACACCGCGCTTTGATAATTCGCCGTGGGGGTGCGATTAAAAATCGGATAGTTAAAAGACAATCCGCCGACGAGCTGATAGGCCGAGCCGTTAAGGTTCTGGGCCGCAGGGCCAAAGGACTCGGCATAGCCGGTTTTACCCATGGTGATGAACATATTGAGCACGGGCAGCAAGCCGTTGCGGGTTTGAATCACAGACAAATCACCCTGTTCGATTTGCAGGCGCGTCTGATTCAGAACGGGGCTCATCTTCAGGGCCAGTTCGGTGTGCTCCTTCAGCGGCGCGATCGGCCCGCCGGGAATATATGGCGGCGTGGTGAGTTGAAGCTGATCCTTCCAAAAAGGACGGTCCGTCGGGGCAATGAGGCTCAATAGACTCAGCCGGGCAATTTTCATGGATCCCACCGCGCTGACAAGCTGTTCCTTTGTCACCGCGGTTTGCGCCACGGATGGCGCCAATTCCGCCGGTGATGTCCGGCCTACGCGAATAAGTTCCTTGGTCTGGTTTTCCTGTTGTTGCGCTACACGTAACGCGGTTTTGAGAATCTGGACATTCTGCCGGGCCAATACATACGCCCAATACGCCTGCACAACATCATCCGTAATTGTTAATGCTTCGCCCCGTAATTGGTAGTCGGATATCTTCTTGCCGATACGGGCGTTTTCAATACCCGCCAGATTGGCCTGCAGGTTGCCACCTTGCAGCAGTGCCTGGGTAACGGTGATGGATCCATTAACCGTGGAAGACTGCCCGCCGCCATTTTCACCGTCATTGAGGGTGGGACTTAAAGTGGCCGCGATGGTCGTACCCGTGGGCAATTTTTCACCCACGCCCACATTCGCATGACCTGAATCTATGGTGGCAAAGTGTCGGCTTCCGGGAATATAACCACCGCTGGCGGTGACATAGCCGCCGCTGGTGGGAATACGATTTTTAGACGCCTGCACGCCGGCCGTAAGCGTTGGATCAAAGGCTCCGCGTTGGGCTTCAATTCGTTCCTGGGAAAGCGCAGGATTAAAACGCTGTACCAGCAGGGATGGATTGTTTTTCAGCCCGAGCACCAGCGCGTCGGAAAGTGATAAATCAATAACTTTGCCCGTACTCGTAAGCTGGCCTTGAAATTTGGTATTGGTGTGGGCACTGCCTGGTGGCAGCGCGGAGGACAACTCTTGCACCGATGTTTGCGTCGCCGCGCCGGATTCAATGGCCTGCTGATGCGCGATGGCGGAATGCTCATAATTTTCAAAGCCGCCGGAATCAATGCTTGCGCAACCGGTTAGTCCAACCCATGCGCCAACCGCCGCCACGGCGCATAACGAATGCCGCAACGTGCCCCGGTTAAATAGTTTGTGATCCCGGCGGGAAGCGAAGTACGGTTTATTCATATCGGAGAGCCTCAATGGGATTAAGCCCTGCGGCACGGCGGGCGGGATAATAGCCGAAGAAAATACCAATTCCTGCTGAAATGGACAGCGCCAGAACAATCATGTGCGGTTCCACAACTCCGGAAAAATTTCTGAATTTGACGTAATGGGCGGCCACCACACCCACCGCCACACCAATGAGCCCTCCCAAGACACTAATCAGTGTGGCTTCAATGAGAAATTGTCTTAATATATCGCGCCGCCGCGCCCCGATGGCTTTGCGAATACCGATTTCCCGCGTGCGCTCCGTCACCGTTACCAGCATGATATTCATAATTCCGATACCGCCGACCAGCAACGATATGGCCGCTACCGAGCCAAGCAGCATGGTGAACGCGTCGACGATGCGGGTGGAAATTTTAATGATCTGCAATTGGTTGGAAATCCAGAAATCATCCTCGTCCCCGGAGATAAGCGAGTGGCGTATGCGCAAAATCCGCTGCGCCATCGCCTGCACGCGGTTGAGGTCGGAAGCGTGCTGCGCCTGCATGTCGATACGATTGAGCGCCACCGCCCGGCCCAGCAGGTCGGTCATGGCGGTGGTATAGGGCAGCAGCACCTGATTGTCCGGATCAAACCAGCCCTGCCGGCCTTTGGGCACAAGTACCCCGATCACTTTAAAGCGCACCGTTCGCACGGTGATCGTGTGGCCCAGCGGATCCTGCGATCCGAAAAGCCGTTCCGCGGTTTCCGGGCCGATCACGGCGACGGTGGCCATGTCGCGGCAATCAAAATCGTTGAACATATGGCCGCTTTGTACCTTAAAATCATGAATCAGAATATAAGTGGGAGCGCAACCGAAGGTATTACAGAACGTCGAATTTCCATCCCATTTCACCGGTTCATTGGAGGCCACGACCGGCGATACGTACTTGACGCCGGGAATTTTGAGCATCGCCCGGGCGTCGCCGATGGTCAGAGGATACGCCGCCCCGTGCAGCACCGGCGGTATTTTGGGATTGTGGGGGAAAATAGTAATGGTGTTTTTACCCATACGCGAGACCCATTTGACAACGTGCCGCTCGGCACCGTTGCCCAGCGCCAGCATGGCGATGACGGCGGCAACGCCAAGAATCATGCCCAACATCGTCAGGATGGAACGGAGTTTGTTGGCCAACATGCTGCGTAAAGCGATTTTAACGGTGGTCCATAAGAGCATTTCTTGTTCTCCTGTGTGGCGTGGCTCAAGCCTTAATGCCGGAGCCAGTCCGGTGTCCACATGCTCGATACATTGCCGATGTGAATCACGACTTTCTGTCCCGGCTTAAGCCCTTGGAGCACCTGCCAATCAAGGTCATTGCGTTCGCCCAGTGTGACATTCTTCACCTGCTGCTTGCCGTTGGAATCGACCACCGTCACGGTATCCTGACCATTCTGGATGACCACCGCCTGCAACGGAATATACAGGACATTCGGTAGTTTGTCGGCGAAGATATCGACATTGGCGGTCATGCCCGGCTTAAGCAGTTGCTTCTGCTTTCCCAGCACCTCAATCTTGGACTGAAAGGTGACAATATTGCTGGTGGAAGGATTAGTGCCGCCGGCAGTTTGATCCTGAATGGATTCCGGCGCGATCAACACCACGCGACCGGGGAACACAATGCCCGGCGCGCCGGCCGCGGTAATTTCCACCTTCTCACCGATTTTTACGTGATTGATATCGCTTTCATTGATGGTGGCATTAACATAAATATGGGATGTGTCCACCAAGGCCATCACGGTGGTGCCGCCGCCGACATTATTGGTGGCCGACGCGATCACCTGCCCCTGCTGCACATCCACATTGGCAACGTAGCCGGTAAACGGGGCGGGTACCCTGCAATAGCCCAGGTTGGTATTGGCTTGGCTTACGCCGAATTCCGCTTTCGCCACGGCCACTTGATCCAACTTGACATTGTATCGTTGAAGTTGCACCTGCAGCGCCTGCTGTTTGAGCTGCTCAATTTGCACTTCCGCCAGCCGTTCGGCCTGCTGATCTCTCACGAGGGTGGTGTAATCCGTGTCATAAGTCTGCTGGGCGGTCAGATTTTCCTTTAACAGCGTCGCGTCGCGCCGCACATTGAGTTGATCATTTTTCACCTGCGCCTGCGCGGACAACAAGTTGGCCTCGTCGGTGTTGCGCGATGTGATGAGATTGGCTTGTGCGATCTGATAGGTGAGCTTGGCGATTTGGTACGTGTATTGCGCCTGCTTCAAGTTCTCCTTGGCGATATCAAGAGCCTGTTGTTCCAGCGTCGGGTCAACTTTCAGAATCACCTGGCCTTTTTTAACCAGATCGCCGATCTGAATCTGGGCATCCGGATTTCCGTTTCCCAGCGGCAGGCTGATGATCTCGCCCCCCGCCTGACATTTGATATCCACCGTCCGATTCGCCTGCACATTACCCGTGGCATACACATGCACCGTCAGGGTGCCTTTTTTGACGATGGCCGTATGCACTTTTGGCGCAACCGCCGCCGCCGCCTGATAATGATGATACACCGCAACGCCGCCAATAACCGCCGCGGCGGCAATTCCGGTAATAATCCAACCTGTTTTCATCCGTACCTGTTCCGCTTGTCGCGGCTCCTTATTAGGAATTACCTTTTCTTATTGGGCTACGGCGTAATGCCGGTCGAGATCAAACCGCCTGAGCCACCAACTCGCGAGCCGATCGATTATGCTCAATAATGTCCACAATCTGCCCGTCACGAATCTGCACTTCGCGACGGCAATGTCGGGCCACATTTGAATCATGCGTAACAATTACGATTGTCCGCCCCTGATCATTAATATCATGGAACACGTCCAGAATTTCCCGGCCAACGTGGGAATCCAGATTCCCCGTCGGTTCATCAGCTAAAATAATTGCCGGATTGGTTACAATGGCCCGGGCGATCGCCACGCGCTGCCGCTGCCCGCCGGACAACTGGTTCGGTTCATGGTGCATGCGATCCGCCAAGCCGACAACTTCCAATGCTTTTTTGGCCGAGGTCTTGGGGTCTTTATGCGCGGAATACAGCAGCGGCAATTCCACATTTTCTAAAGCCGAGAGGCGCGGAAGTAAATTAAAATTCTGAAATACAAAGCCGATGAGTCGATTGCGAATATCCGCGAGTTTATCGCCGGTGAGACTGGAAACATCCTCCCCGGAAATAACGTAAGTTCCGGCATCAAAATCATCCAGACAGCCCAGAACATTCATAAGTGTTGATTTACCGCTGCCCGAAGGTCCGGTAATCGCCACCATATCGCCTTCTTCAATGCACAAATCCACGCCGTTGAGGGCCAAAACTTCACTGTCGCCCAGTGTATATCGCTTCACCAGACCGCGAATTTCCAGCAGCGAGGAGTTTTTTTTCAATTCAACCATGACAACAACCCGTCCCAGGTATTATTTTATGCCGGTAAAATCGGCAAAATAACCATATTCCGTGTTCCGCCGCAAACCGGAATTCCACAGTATACACGGTTATCGATAAACTTCGCCACGCGCAATGCCACGCTGCTGCCAGACAAATGAGTCCGGCAACACTTATCCCTTGGTGGTATAACGAGGCACTTCATTGGAAGTTGCAGCTTTTCGAAGAAATATTTTTCAGCATTCTTTGCGCATAGAGTCCGCTGCTTCCACGTTGTGATTCCAAGCACGCTCGGGCGCGTTGTCCCACCGCCACCGCTTCCTCCGGATGCGATAACCACTGACGCAATAAAGTCTCCATTTCCTGGGCGTTCTTCACTGTTACACCCGCGCCGCTGGCCGTTAATAAAGCCACCGCATCGGAAAAATTATACGTGTAGGGGCCAAAACAACACGGTTTTGCCAATGCCGCAGCCTCTATCATGTCGCTGCCACCAAGATTCACCAGCGACCGGCCTGAAAAAACGACAAATGCCAGGCTATAGAGCTTTTTAAGCTCCCCCATGGTATCTAATACGATTACCTGCCCGGTTTGGATCGGTACGACGGCGTTGCCAGTGCCATCAGGCCGCATTGTGCGCAATATGGGTTCATATCCTGCCTGCCGGATCGCAGCGGTTACATCACCGATAATTTCCGGCTTGCGCGGCGCGATGGCCAGACGTAAATGGGGCCAAGTTTTGATTAACGCTCCATACACTGTTAAAAGAATGTCTTGTTCGCCCGGTCCAGTTGATCCCGCCACAAATAGCCGCTGCTCCGGCAGAATACCCAAACCTGCTGCCATGGCATCAGCACCTGTTATCTGATCTGCGAAATCAGCGCTGTCATATTTCATCGTGGGAATTACTTCCATGCGCTCCGGAATTGCCCCTAGTGCCGCAAAGCGATCGGCTATTTCCGATGTTTGAACACTGATATGCTCCACTTGCCGCAGCATTTTTCGCATCAGCGGCTTAATGATCCGATAACGCCGCAATGATCTGGCGGTCATGCGCCCATTGATTATTTGTACCGGGATCGACCGGCGATTCGCAATGGCCAGAAAATTAGGCCATGTTTCCAGTTCCACCAATGCGATCAGTGATGGATTTACGGCGTTAAGAAATCGTCGCACCGCAAACGAAAAATCCAGCGGATACCGCACCGGGACGACGCGCGTTCCCGCTGTCGGCGGATATAAGGCTAATGCCCGCGCCATACCGGTATCCGTGGTGGTGGAAATGATAATCAGCAGCGAGTTATGGCCGTGCAGTAATTCCTCCACCAGTTTGCGCGTCGAAAGCAATTCTCCCACCGATACGCAATGGATCAGCACGCGCGATATTTCCGATGCCCCGGCCAGAATATCCTTGGCTTCCGGGGTTATCCGGCCCAAACGACCGGACCAATCGGTACGGTACTTGCCCGTGCGCCGACTTTTAAAAAATAAGAACGGTGCCGCCAACAGCAGCCCGATGAAATAGAAGATGTCCAGAATCCTTTGCATATTCCGGCTATCATAAGATATTCCATCGATTCCGGCATCGGAAATAACTTATCACAGGCATTGGCAGCCGGGGCCAACAATGAATCGTCATGTGTGAATCGCCATGTGTTGACGCAAAAATCGCGTTGTTATAAACTCCCGTGACGATGTATGGAGACTTCAAAATGAAGTTCACGGTCGAGCGAATTCGCACGCACTTTGATCAGGATGTTGAGCGGTTTAGCAACTTGGAGACCGGCCAATCCGCCACGATGGACGCACCGCTGTGTCTGGAGTTAGTTACCAGCGCTGCCGCCGCAGTTACACCCCAGACGCAATCGGTGCTGGATATTGGCTGCGGTGCCGGCAATTACACGCTTAAACTTCTGCAAAAGCGCCCGGACCTCAACTGCACCTTGATGGATTTGAGCCAGCCCATGCTCGATCGCGCCCGCCATCGCATCAGCACAGCGACTCACGGTCGGATTGAAACCCTGCAAATCGATGTGCGGCAGGCGCAGTTCGCGCCGGAGGGTTTTGATATAATTCTGGCGGCGGCGGTACTGCACCACTTGCGCACCGATCGGGAATGGCAACACGTTTTTACGTCCATCTACCAGTGGCTGCGCCCCGGCGGATCATTTTGGATCTTTGATTTGGTAGAACATTCTTCGCCTGCGGTTCAGCGGACAATGTGGCAACGTTATGGCCAATACCTCTCCGAACTTAAAGGTGGCGGGGAACTCGGCGATAAATACCGTGATTCAGTATTCGCCTATATTGAAGCGGAAGATACACCCAAACCACTGCTGTGGCAGATTCATCTGTTGACCAAAGTTGGTTTTTCAGATTTAGAAATTTTGCATAAGAACGGCCCCTTCGCGGCATTTGGTGGCCGCAGGGCCTGAATGCAAGATACACTGCGGCAGGATGGTATCAACGGCGGATTTTACGCCGGGATGATATGGAACTTGGAAGGTTTTACGTCGGATAACAAAGAAAGAGAACTGGGAACCCATTTGGATATCAAGCTGGATTCCGCGGGATTGCTCACGGCGGTCGCGGTCAAGGTTGTCCGGCAAATTCGTATCAGCGAAGCGTAGGTGGGATCGATTTTCGTGTACGGCGGCATTTTTCATGTGGCTGTTGAGACGCTCGACCTGCGGGCTGGAATTCGGCTGCGGGTTGGGCGCATGCGGCAGCGTAGTGGTCGAGGGGACAAATAAAATCTCCCCGGAGCCGCTTAGGCTAATTTTTTCAGCGCCTTTTTTCTGGCATACCGCTGGCGTGCCAGTTCCTTTTCCCGTTCCGGCGGCCCATTCCTGCCATCATGCCGGGGTCTATCGCACCGCCCATAAACGCCATCTGATAAACCATCACGTCATATTTACTGGGAGGCCGCCCATGCAGCAGTGTGTGCAGCAGCAGTGCGATGGTCATGACATAGAACCCGGCGCGGCAGAGCCGCAACCAAAGAGGGCCACTCCAATCATGACATTGCGCCCACGAATCCAAAGTTCACCATCCTGATTTGGCCCCATCGGTGTTTCCGCCTCATTGACCATGCGCAGTTCCACGTTGGGCAGAGGCCTGCCGACACTGCCAGGTTTGAACGCCCACGGCAAACAGAAACTCACCATGGGGGAAGTTTCAGTTAAACCAAAACATTCCAGCATATCAATGGCGAAATCGGCTTTATGTTTTTCCAATAGCGCCCGCGGCAACGGTTCGCTTCCGCTGATGGCGTACAGGACACTGGCCAGCGACTCACGCGCAGCGCTTTTACAATTTGTTAAAAGCGCATACATGGTGGGTACCGCGACGAGCACCCGAATTTTGTGTTTGACGATCAGTTCCAACGTGGCCGATGGACTGAACCGAGCCCGATAAATTACCCGGCATCCCAGGCTTAGCAGAACTAAAAAGCCCGCCATTAATCCCAGAGCGTGGAACATCGGCAATACGCCGAGGAATGCCATTTGCCGGTTGAATTGTGCATACGCGATGGCATCGGCGACGTTGGCATCCAGATTGCCGCTGGTAAGCATCACTCCCTCGGGAGAACTGCGGGTGCCGCTGGTATATAGAATTACCGCCGGATCGTCAGGTCTGCGTTTCGGCAGACGCCGCGGCCGGGGAATTTTTTAAAATGACAGGTCTTCCATGAATATAATCTGAAATCCGGCGGCTTTCAGAGCCTGCGCGATCTCATCAAAATAATGAATCGTTAAAATGGTTTTCAGGCCAGCATCCTGACGAAATTCGAGCCGATACATTAGCACATTGAGTTTAGTCTTAAGTCAATTTGGATACGACGCCCGCCTATAATGTTCATAGGGATCTGTTTCTATTATCGTCGGGATGTCGCTACGTCCGCTTTTTTGAAATCCCTTGCATATTCCTGTTATCATAAGATATTTTGTTGCTTCCGGCATTATTGGCAGGCAGTTATTGGCAGGCAGTTATTTTGGTCTGTTGGAACTGGCGACAGGGGCAAATTGATCCAATATCTGGGTAATCTGATCCCGGCGACTGGAATTGAGCCAAATTCGTGAGCCATCCGCACTGCAATCCACCCAGTCCAATTGCCGCAAATATGCCAAGGTGGGCGTTAGTGCCGCCGGCTCTTCTCCAGGCTTCAATAGATCACCGGTAGCCACGCCGCGATCTCGGGAAGCCAGTTTAACCAACACTTCCGCCGCGCGCGGACGATCTGTATTGGCCGCAAGAATCTGCAAGAGCTTGCGCAACGGCAACGCCCGCACCACCATTCGCGGCCCGAAGAAAAAGGGGCGAATCAACCAATGCTCCACATCCGCCTGGTCGTCATTGAGTTGCAGACCCAGGGGGCCAAAACTTTGTAAATCCATCTCGGTTTCCATGACCGAAACGACCCGTCGGCTATCTTCGTCCTCGCGTGTGCGAATGATGGCTGCCTCCGGGGCAATGTTGGATTTCTCGCGTAACAACAGCAGCGGGACAAATATTGCCGTGAAAAATATCACGCAGGCCAACCAGCCCAACCACGAACCGGAACCACCGGAAAATTGCCGATACGCAAAATACGCCATCGATCCAAGCAGCACCGGAAGTATTAAAGTTAGCACTGTTCCGATACCTAGCATCCAGAGCAATTCCTTGTCGCGCGATTGCTCCCGGCGTTTGAGTAACTCGGCAATTGATAATAATTCCATACCAGCCATTTTCGCATTGTCGATAAAGTGATGGCGTGAATCAAGTGTGTCACAAACATTTTGCATAATTATACTGTTCGGTTCAAGACCTGCTGCGCCTTGAGCGGCGGCCTGTTATTTCCGGTTTTTTCCATGGTCCGGCGGCAATCCGAACTGTTCTCGGACCGCACGATTGAGCCAGACTTTGGACCAATCCGTATTCAGGGCCGCCAGATCCAGAATCATCAGCGTGCATAATGCCGCATGAAGCTGCGGTTTGGTCATGCCGTGATTCATTAAGGGATCCACATCAATTGAAGCGCCTGGAGCTTGAGCAATCGCGAGAATAATTTGCGCTGCCGAGACGTGATCCCCGTTCGCCGCAAAGCGGTATACCTTCCACTGCAGCCTCGCTTTAACCAAAATATCCGCCCAGAAGCAGGGGATGCGCACAAGCCAATGCGGCGGTACGTCATCCTGTAATAAATCCATGCCCAGTGGAATATAATAAATCGGTCCTGGAATGCTGCGTGGGAAGATATCCGTTGGGGGCCGGCGCTCGCTGGACTGATAGAAAAAATTGCGCGTCACCCATTCGCGCTTCCAGGCCACGACCATAAGACCGAGATAAAACAGCACCCAAACGGCGAAAATTCCCGCACCAATGCGAAGCGCCACGTCGGCGGAGCCTACGACAATAATCCAGATCACAATATAAAACATCATCAGCGTGGCAACCGCACTGATAAGAATCGGGGTAATCAGCGCACCGGATATTCCGACCACCGCCTTGATGAGGATGTTGCGACGATTTTTCCGAAGGGCATTATGAATAACTATCTGACAAGCAGGCAGTGTAATGGGCGGATGTTGTGCGCGTAGCGAATTCACAGTCCAGAGTATAACACGCTAACCTGCTGGCTGCCGCGATGGTCGCCACGACCAGCCCTTCTGCGCACCGTCACCGGTAAAACCTACAGCGGCATATGTGCGGTAGCGGTTACAGGCGTCGCGCGGCGTAACAACCTGCATCGCCTGCTCAGTTATAAACCTCGCCTGTATTTCAAGTGGCGATTTGCCATATCCGAAATGCAGGCAATCGTTGATGTAGCGTTTGATATAATTTTCGGATCCACCAAGTTCTTCCATTTGCGCTATATGCACCAGATGGTGCAGCATCACTGCACGATCTTTGGCATAGCGCCTGCGAATATAAATGCCATAACCGAAGGTCATCGCGGAACTGTCTGGCCGCACAAGCTCCAGGCCGGGGGCCAGCTTCTGCATTAAACCCACGCCATGTACCTTGATTTCTTCCACCTGCAACACTCGAACCCTGCCTATATTCTGCACGCCTGCCAGACGCGCATCGCTCGCCTGCGATCCGGTAAGCGGGACGCCATTTCTAAGTATCGAAGATTCTTCACAGACAAACCACCGCTGAATATGCGGCATAACGACCGGGAACAGGGATTCTAACTCAGCAATGGCCATAAATTCTTTCTCCAATGCAATGAGAGGTCGCGATTGCATCTGATGATTGTTTATCGGCATAAATAGACAAAAAACACAAGAATAATGCCCGAAAACACGGTAGTTACAGCCCATAACGATCATGAATCGCTTTGAGATACGCTTCTGCTGGTTTATTATCGCAACTAACGGAATTGGACTGTTTTATGCATGAAGTATCCTGTGTGTCCGAAAACCCTCGCGATCCAAGGCGAACTTTTGCGGACGCTCATGGAGCTTTTTCACTTATTGAACTGCTGGTGGTGGTGACTATTATCGCCATACTCATTGCATTGCTGCTGCCCGCATTAGCCATGGCTCGACGTGCTGCGGATGCCACGGTATGTGCCTCCAATCTGCATGAGATGGGAGCGGCCTATATTGAATATTTTGCGGAAGAACACGCCCACGGCATGCCCTATGACCCGGACCTGCCCAATATGTATTGGCTGGAAATGCTCGGACCTTACTTTGCCAATCAGCCACCGGTATTGCAGAATCAGAACACGGCATCGTACATTCCGGCTATTGAGCAGGCCGCTCTGATTTGCCCAAGCACACCGAATCAGACGATTGCACCCGGATCAGCAGGCTACGGTGACGCATTTACCACCTGGGGGCCGGCGGCGTGGTGGAATCAACCGACCATCACTGGCCATTATGGCAGCTATGGCATCAACGCATGGCTGTTTGACACGTCCATGCAAGCTTCGGCCGCGGATCCCAACCCACTGTACTGGTATACATTCCATGAATTGCTGGGGTTAACGCCCTATTTCAGTTACAGTGACCAAACGCCCGGCCCGCAGACGCCAGTATTTGCTGATTCGATCTGGGCGGATACCTGGCCCGACAGCAGCAATCAACCGCCGCAGTTACCCTATACGCTTGATACCGGGTATCCCACCGGTGCGCCCAAAGGCCCCGGCGGGTTGGGCCGGCTATGTATTGATCGGCATGGCCGGGCCATTAATGTTTCATTTGAAGATGGCCATGTAGAGCGCGTCCCGCTGCCGCAACTCTGGATGTTACGCTGGTCAGCGACCTCCGAACCCCGGCAAATCATCATTCCATAATCGGGCCATTACATCACGGCATGGTCAACTCACCGACACCGAGCCGATGGTGGCGAACCACCATTACCCGCACCTGACCCTGATTGGGCAATCGTGGCAGCAGGGCACCAAGATCGTTAAGGGTTCTAATGCGATAAGGGCCTAACTGCACCAGCACATCACCGGGTTTCAAGCCTGCCTTGGTCGCCATGGAATTCGCATTCACTTGCGTTATCAGCAATCCATTTTTCACGCCGAGATTAAACTTTTCCCCCAGCGTCGGCGTGACCTGTTCGACCGTACAGCCCATGACCTGTTTCACAGCGCGAATGATGCGCAATTCCCTTATTTCCGCCGGCGTAGGCGGAGCCACAGTTACGGGGTAGCTTCTGGTTGTGCCATTGGAAAAATCCACCACCACATGTTTCTGCCGCAATGTTACCTGCAGCAACGCCGCATAAGCATCAAGTAAATTGGGCGTGGCAATGCCATCCACAGATACCACTGCCGGTCCGTGCGTCCCGGCAAGCACGACATGTTCATCAATGGTGGCTGGAGAATGAAATGTTCTTTCCCCGGCAAACGTAACGGGGATCAACACGCCATTGGTTGTCTCCGGGTTCATCAACGTGTTGATAAGCTGATACAACCGATTGACACCGATGGCAAAACCAATGTTTTGCGCATTGCCGCGAATGGCGGTGTTAATGCCGATCACCTGCCCGTAGGCATTCAGCAGAGGGCCACCGGAATTACCGGGATTAATGGCCGCATCGGTTTGAATCAGGTTTTTAAGCGGCACAGGGTTGTTTGGCTCATGAATTTCCCTGCCCATCGCCGAGACAATTCCGGAACTGACACTCTGGCTGAAGCCAAATGGGTTGCCCACTGCAATTGTCGGTTCACCGATCATCAGCGTGGATGAATCCCCAAGCGTCAGGGTGGGAAAGCTGTGGCCCGATGCCGAATTAATTTTCAAAATTGCCAAATCCGCCTGCGGATCGCTGCCAACAACATGGGCCGCATATTTTTTCCCATCGGATAACGTCACGGAAATCTGTTTTGCCTGATCGACGACATGGTTGTTGGTAACCACGTAACCATTTTTCTGAATGATAAAACCGCTGCCCAGAAAATCCGCCGGCACGCGGACATACGGGCCGATTCCCGGGCCTCCGAAAATGCTCCCAAAAACATTGACCTGCCGCGTGATAACTTTTTTTGCGGTAATAGAGACGATGGCCGGTTCCGCATGATGAATAATCTGTACCGTAATGGTATCACGCAAATTGGCGGTATTCACATGCGGCTGCCATACCGCGGCGGAACATACGCCTGCGGGAATCAGGCTCATCATCAATAACGTTGTCAGAACTTTGCTTATGCGCATCGCTGTATCTCCAAGGCCATACATCCTGTATGTCATACAGTATCAGGGGATATGAATCCAGCAACCGACCGGAAAAGAGGATCAGCAACAAACAGGCAGCACACCACCGCAACGCGTGGGAGAATATGCGTACGGCGAGCCAATGCGAAAATTGCGGGCTTGCGGTATAATTTTACCCGCGGAATTTTTAGGAGGCATCATGGCTGCATCGGCACCGGTTGCATCAACCAGTAATGTTATGGATATGGTTAAATCATTCGCAATGCAAACGGATGATTTTCTGCGTAGCTTTCTCGCGGAGGTGCATGACGCACCGCCCATACTGATGGAATCTATTTCCTACAGCCTTTTTGGCCCGGGAAAACGCATCCGTCCGGCGCTGGCGCTGTTATCATGCCGCGCCGTGGGCAGTGATGTGACGCGGGCTTTACCCGCTGCCGCCGCCTTGGAATTAATTCATTGCTTTTCTCTGGTCCATGATGATCTGCCCGCGATGGATAATGATGATCTGCGGCGCGGACGGCCCACCAACCATAAAGTTTATGGCGACGCCGTGGCGATCTTGGCCGGCGACGCCATGAATACCATGGCTTTTGAATTGCTGGCTACGCATGTGCCCGATCCTACCTTGGCCATGCGACTGGTGAAGGAACTTGGCTTTGCCACCGCGGCGGCAGGAATGATTGGCGGACAGGTTCTAGACACCTGCTACCCGGCGGAAAAATCCAGAGGAACCCAAGGCTCCCTGGAACATCTGCAACACATTCACCGCATGAAAACCGGCGCACTAATTAACGCCGCCTGCCGCATGGGGGCATTATCCGGCGGTGCTTCCGATACAGATTTACAAACCATTGATGCGTTGGGCCGGGCGGTGGGCTTGGCATTTCAAATTGTCGATGACGTGCTGGATGCCACATCCACTGCGGAAAACCTTGGCAAAAAAGCCGGTAAGGACGCCGCCATCGGCAAACTGACCTATCCTACGCTCCTGGGGCTGGATAAAGCCCGTGAACATCTCGCCCAGCAAGTGCAAATCGCCCGGAATATGGCCGAGCGTTTAGGCCCGATGGCCGAGCCGCTGGCACAACTGGTTATCGAATTGGCGCAACGCGATCATTAACCAAGTTGTTTTTCTAAGATCGTCAGGGTTGCGGACTTGGTTGATTTTAGAGAACTGCGCGGCGGTTGCCTTGAAGCATTCTGTGAGCACTGGCTGATGTGTTGCGGAGATTGCGGACAACACTTGATGGTCAAAATGTGTGCCAGTCACTTATTTTCAAAAGATAAAGGCCAGTTTCAACAAGCCATAAAATAACTGCCTTTCTATAATTGTGCGCACAATCTAAAAATCGTGCGAGTTGCATTTGCAAAAAACTCCGTTAATCTTTTCTCTCGTAGTGGTGACTCGCGATGGCCGGACCATCGCTTGAATGATCCCGTCGGAAGATAAGCAATCTCTGAAAGAGTTTGGAAATGAAAATTAAATCTGCTTCTAAATCCATGTTTGATCAAATGAGCCTTGGCGAGTGCATGGTACGACTTTCACCGCCGGAACATGGCCGCATTGAATTCGCCAATTCACTGGAAGTATGGGTTGGTGGCGGGGAATACAATGTTGC
>JAJZVR010000282.1 GCA_021847065.1 Planctomycetota bacterium
TTGCCTCCTTGCCGATCGTTACGTTCACCACCGGACGTGAGGATTTTCCCGCCCGCCACCAGTTTGGCACGCGCACTACCAGGCCACTATCTTCAAACACCGGCACGTCCCGCAGAAAGCGATAGGCGGTTTCCGGCGTCCAGGCTAGAGGATGATAGATATCGCCAGATTCCAGAAGTTCATGTATCAGTTGGCTGTTGTCCGCCGCTTTTTGAATGGGCGTAAGCAGCGCAATGAGGCGTTCACTGTTTCCCGCACCGGCATATTCCTTGAGTGCTTCGCTTAGCGGCAGGTGCCGCACGGTGGCCTGCGCGGATAAGCGGTTGGCATACGTTGCGAGAAACGCGAACGGGCTCCCTGGATCGCGTTTATTTTCCGCCAGATGAAAGGTAACACGGCCCACCATTCGCCAAATCGGGTTTTTGTCTTTGAGGTAAGCGGATGTTCCACCGGGAAAAGTTGTTATCTCCGAGCGTACCAATTCATCAAGTTGTGTCCATAACCGCAGCAGCACATCGGCGTTTAGATATTCCAATCCCTGCATCGGCGGGGCCTGCATACAGCGGAAGGCCAAATCTTCCGGGGGCGGCGGAGCAACAGCCTGTGCGGAGGCTTGATTTTCCAGGCCGGGCGTGTGGCAGAGGCGCTGGAGATATTCGCGGGCAAAATCACGGAAGTAAGCGAGTTCCGGCGGGAGGTGGCTTTGCAATTCTACTGAAGCCAGATGCAGCAAACCCGATGATTCCCCCTTGGTAAACGCGTCGCCAATCCGCCGCTGCACTGCCGGAGGCACACTTGTAGCAGCATCCATTTCGCCCTGAACCCAAAGCAACTTACCTTCCGGTGTTATTTTTAATCCGCCATTCATGACAGGCTTGTACCTAAAGAATTAGATGCGGTCAACGGTGTGGTATGGCACCGTGTGGCGTATCAGGTGCCCATTTCCATGGCTGGCTCAGGATGTGCGCCAAATATGGCTGATCCGATTCGCACGAGCGTGGAACCTTCTTCGATAGCAATTTCAAAATCTCCGCTCATACCCATGGAGAGGTGTTTGAAATGCGTTCCGCATATCTTCCGGAATCGCAACTCATGAAATATTTCCCGCAGTGTGGTAAAACTATTTCTCGCCTCTTCCGGATTGGCCGTTTGCCGGGCCATGGTCATCAGACCGACAAGCTGCAGATGAGCCAACGTTTCAAATTGTTCGGCCATGTGAATGGCGGCGGGTATTGGGACGCCATTTTTAGATTCTTCACCGGATGTGTTAACTTCCATGAGAATCTGCACAGCCGTTTCGCGCCGGCTGCCGATGTCATTGAGGTGTTCCGCGAGGCGCAGCGAATCAATACTATGTATCATTTCGCAGGTTTCCATGGCGGTGGCCGCCTTGTTACGCTGCAGGTGGCCAATCATGTGCCATTTGATCTGCGTAGCTATTTCCGCACCATCAGCCATTGTTTCCGTGAGCCAATCGCGTACTTCCTGATCACGGGCTTGAAGATTCTGTACGCGACTTTCACCAAAATGCCTTTGGCCCGCAGTGATAAGTCGCAGGATTTGTTCCATGTTGGCGTACTTGCTTACAGCGATAAGCATCACGTCTTTTGGATCGCGGCGCGCACGGACTGCCGCGGCACGGATTCGTTCCTGAACCTGCTTGAGTTTAACGGTTACATCCATATCCATTCCCCCAGGCAATAAATTCCAAGTCCGGTATTATTGTCACTTATCTAAAAATGTAAAGAGGTCGATTGTCCTGAAATGTGGGACAAAATGATCCTGGGCCTAAAGTGGATTAAAATCGCCATAATGCTGATGATTTAGGAAAGAATTGTTCGCGATTCAGTACGTGTGCGTTTCGGGGCCTGTTAAATATATCTCAGGCCGCCAGTGTTTCCGATTCTTCCATCTGCGGCTGAGAATCAGAGAAGTGCGGATTCTCCGAGTCCCATTGTGTACGCCATGCAAGAAAGTTTTGGATGGCCGATTCAAAATCTTCCACAGAATCGATGACGCGCATGGCATCACGTAATACCCGGCACGGGTTCATGTGCTTGGCGTACCAGCTTACGCGCTTGCGAAATTCCAGGATAGCCACACGCTGATTACGAAAACGCATCATATTATAGAAGTGATCCCGCATGTACTGGCACTTTTGTTTTATCGATGGTGCCGGCAGGAGTTGACCGGTTTGCAAATAAGTTTGCACATCACGGAAAATCCATGGTGCCGCCAATGCCGCCCGGCCAATCATCACGCCCGCGCAGCCCGTCGTGGTCATCATCTCTTTGGCATCTTGCGGTGTTCGGATATCACCGTTGCCGATAATTGGAATGTTATTCACCGCCGCCACCACCGCGGCGATTCCATCCAGCCGCACGGTTCCATGAAATCGCATTTCAGTGGTACGGCCATGTACGGTCACAGCGGCAATTCCCACTTGTTCCAGGCGATTGGCCAGAAAGGGGGCAACCAGGCGATTGTCATCCCAGCCGAGGCGCACTTTGGCGGTCACCGGAATATGAGGTACCGCCTGCACCACGCGCCGGGCCATTTCCAGCGTGCCGGGAATATTACATAGCAACGCCGATCCGCCATCACGTTTGGTAATCTTATCAACCGGGCAACCCATGTTGATATCTATGATATCAGCCCCATGATCCGCCGCCCATTTTGCCGCCTCGCACAATCGCCCCGGATCCGAGCCATAAAGCTGCATACAAAGCGGAGAATCTTCGGGGCAGGTGGCGGCCAATTCCATGGAGCGTTTATTTTCCCGCAGCACGCCTTCGGGGCACAATAAATCGGTGCAGGCCAGAGCAACGCCCCCGCAGGATCGGGCCACGAGCCGAAATGACACATCGCAGTACCCAGCAATCGGTGCCAGCAGCACATTGCCGGCCAGATTGACAGAGCCGATCCGCAGCGGCGGGGGAGCGATAAAAGTCGAGACCTCTTTCATACGCGGGCATTATAACCGCCGGGTGCCTCTCCGAGTAATGGGCGGGCTAACAGCATTCACTAAAGGCTGCGGCGTATCCGTCGCCCGATTGCCGCCAACGCCAATAACGTGCCGCCAAAGAATGTTAATGGCAGCGACGCGGGCAATGGGACAGGGGAGTCAGGCGGTGCGAGTTTCACCAGGGGTGGTTGAGTGGGATTGGCGTAACCGCTTAACGCGAAAATGCCGACATCACCGCTGGATGGGGCGCTAAAACTTACGGATGTAATGGCCTTGTTGGAATAGCTGGCAAGATTAAAATCGGTTTCGTACATTTGGTAATATTGCGATCCTTCTCCATTGAGCAGGGGGGCGTCGGGCGAAAATGATGTTTTCTCGGTTCCGCTACTGCCAGCGCTGCGGTCAACAGCATTCGGCAACGCCATTTGGATCGCATTTCCTACATTTATGCTCCAGTCGTATACCGTGAACGGGCTAAGTACGGTGGTGGTTCCGTCAGCTAACGTTAACGTCATCGAGAGCGTCGCTCCTGGTGGGGCAGCGTTGGCCGATGCCGATAGAATTGCGAGATTGTCATAGGCCTTCGGCGTCGTAAGCGTCAGGCCGTTGCTGGGAGAGTAGCTGTTAAACCACAGGCAGTTATTGCCGAGAAAAGATTGAAACTGGAAGGTGGTTTTACTCGAATTCAACGCGTCGGTAGCGCGGCTGGTGAACACAACCGCCGCGCCGGGATCAGAGGTGATCGCTGGAAGTCCACTTTCGTCGGTATACTCATTAGTTCCATTTGGGCCGTAATTGATGCCGTATGCATCCCACGCGTGCGTTCCATCAAATCCAACCGCCGTATCTGTCGGAGATTCACTTGCGTACACAACATCCGCATTCCAGCTTGAACTGGTAATGGAAATTGGAGTGGCCTGTACCTGTAAAGTTGCCCGTACATTAGTTTCCGCCACCGGCAGCAGCAGCGCGGCTGCGATCAGCGTTCCGGCGATGTTACGTCCTCGGAAAAGATCCAATTGTTTTTTCACAGCACATTCCTCCAGAAAACCCTACGAACAAACTGGCACAAGGCGCAACACACGCCCAGTGCTAAAAAGCACGTTGCGCCCACGGGCGCGGAAAAGGTTCATCCACGGGAGGCACAGAACAATCCCATCACGTTGACCGCACATTGTCCGGTCAACAAAGTCTCATGCCACGCCGTTGCGTTCCCTGAAAATGTAATTAGGAAGAAAATCCGATTTCTCCCTCTCCACAGCCAAAGATAATACAACGTGTTTTTAAACCGTCAATAAAAAAAATGAAGAAGAATCAAAAATATTATTATCGGGCGACAAACGCCCGGCGACCAATAGTGTCCTGGACTAAAACAGCCCGACCTTAATATTCGCAATTACGAGGTTTGCGCTGGCGTTTGTTTTGTGGTTTACTATGGCCATGGCGAACGCAGAAACACAACATCCCACGAATCCGTCTTGGCCGCGGAAGCGCCGGCGGCAGGTGGGACCGGCTGGCGCGGGCAGCGTGCCTGTGGCGGCAACGGCGGCCCGCAGTCCGCCGTTTCGGTGTCTGGTGGGGCGTAAATACATCAAGCTGTTGGAAAAGTACATCGGCGACCTGCGCCGCCATAACCCGCATCCCAATCGTGATTTATATTTTGACGATGTTGTCACCATTCTGTTGCCGGGGTTTTTTAATTCCGACATCCGGTTCCCGGCGCGCCGGGACTTGAACTCTTCAGTCAGGTGCCGGGCGTTAAACAGCGTTTGAACGTGGATCGTGTTTGTCGCAGCACGCTTTCGTCCCGGCGCGCCGGGAAAGCTCTTTGACCCATCCCTGCTGACACCCTTGCTG
>JAJZVR010000283.1 GCA_021847065.1 Planctomycetota bacterium
GAATGGAAAATTCAATTACCTCGGCGGTCGTAAACCATGGACCACGCTGATTCCCGTGATGAAACATCCATTCGTGGCGGGTGCATTTGTCTGGACCGGATTCAATTATCGCGGTGAACCCAATCCCTTCGGTTGGCCGGATGTCAGCAGCAACACGGGCATCATGGATTTGTGTGGCTTTCCCAAGGCGGTCTACTATTACTGGCGTGCCGGGTGGGAAAAGAAGCCGTCCGTGTATATATTCCCGGCGTGGACATTTCCCAAGTCAATGCTGGGCAAGCCAGTGTTGATTCGCTGTTATTCCAATTGCAATCGCGTGGGCTTATTTCTCAACGGTAAAAGTCTGGGCATCAAACGCATGCCCAAGTATAAATATCTGGACTGGACTGTGCCATACGCGCCCGGAAAACTCACCGCGCGCGGTTATGATGGTGATGGTAATCAGGTCGTAGCGCAGTGGTCCTACCGCACCGCAGGGCCGGCGGCGGCGCTGCAACTGCAGGATCAGGTGGCCAGCCTTTCCGCCGACGGGGAAAGCCTTGCTCCAATCGCGGTAAAAGTGGTGGATGCTCATGGCACGATGGTGCCCGATGCGCATAACATGATACATTTCACGGTATCCGGCCCCGGCTCGATTGCCGGTGCGGATAACGGCAATTCGGCCAGTCATGAGTCGAACATTGGCCATCAGGTAAGAGCGTTCCACGGCTTATGTATGGTGATGGTACGCGCCGCCGATCATCCCGGCAGCATTACACTTACCGCCAAAGCCAACGGCTTGCCACCGGCCACGCTGACGATTGGAACCCGTGCAGCACCAGGTAATGGCGTAATTCCTTGAATCGGTCTATTGCTGTGCTGGTGTGTAAGCCATACGATACTTGGTGCCAGTTAATGAATAGGTTGGATGTGTTATTTCGGATGCATCGCCCGACAGCAACGCTGATAATTGTTTCCGCGTTTGATTAAAACCGGGACTTCCTTCGGACTTCGGATTCCAGAGGTCGAAATAGTGACATTGGAAGATGTGAAAGTATACGGATGGTGGCAGACTGGCGGATCAGGAGTGTGCGTGTGTTGAATATTTTTACAGTGGGCCGTAATGAATCAGGAACATCTGTTTCGCGCATGACGATATGGTCTGTGGCGGCGGGGTTGTGCGTGTCGGCTCTGTGTTTGCTGGTGAACCTTGCCCCGGCTCAAGCTGGTGGCCCCCAGAGAGGGGCGGGGCGCAACATTCGAATGCTGGATAGCCATTGGCGCATCGACAAGATGCCGGATTTTAATTATTGGAAACCCACCCCTGTATTGAATGCGATCCAAATTGCGCAGTTGCATTGTCCGTGGCCCGCTGGTGTGTGGAAGCCGGTCCAACTTCCCGACGATTACATCATTGGTGGTAAATTCTCCAAACATAACAATGCATTGCACGGCTACCTGCCGGTATATCCGGCGTGGTATCGTCGGACCTTAACCATACCGGCCTCGGCCCGTGGTAAAACAATCTGGCTGAATTTCGGCGGGGTGTATCGGGATTCGGTGGTATTTATCAACGGCAAACTGGTCGGGCAGCATCCCAGCGGGTATACCGGCTTTCGCTATAACATCGGTAAATTCCTGCATTACAGTCGGCCCAATATCCTGGCGGTGTTTGTCGATCCGCGTTTCTTTGAAGGCTGGTGGTATGAGGGAGGGGGTATCTATCGCCATGTGCGGCTTATTATTACCGACAAACTTCATGTTGCGCCCTGGGGCACGTTTGTGATCAGCAATGTACCGGGAGAGATTCATTATGGCTCCCCGACGGGTGATCATGCGTATGCCCAATTGACCATTGAAACTACCGTGGACAACGCTCATCAGAAGGGGCGGCAATTTACGTTGGTATCAAGGATTGTAGATCCGGAAGGCAAAGTGCTGGCCACTATTTCCAGTTCGGAGGGTTTGGCCGCCGGCGGAAAAAAGACGTTTATACAACATGCGACCATAAGTAATGCGGCCTTATGGTCCTTGCATCATTGCAACTTATATCATCTGGAAACGACCATCGCGGTTCAGCATGTCGCTGTGGACGCCAAGCGTACTACCTTCGGCATACGCACGTTGCGTTTTGCTCCCAACCATGGTTTTTTTCTTGACGGGCGGCATGTGGAAATTGACGGCACCTGCAACCACCAGGATTTTCCGGCGGTGGGCATAGGCGCTCCGGATAATCTCTGGCCCTGGCGGATTGCCAAGCTGAAGGCACTTGGATCCAATGCGTATAGATGTTCTCATAATCCGTTGGCCACGGCGTTTTATCGCGCCTGCGATAAAATGGGAATGCTGGTAATGGATGAGAACCGGCATCTGGGGGATGTCTACACAGCCAAAACACCGATGGGCGCAGCGTATTCCAATTTTTCTGATCTCGATTGGATGATTCTGACGCAACGCAATGATCCCTGCATTATTTTCTGGTCGATGTGTAATGAGGAAAATTTACAAGGCAATCCCTACGGGGCGAAGATTTTCAAAGCCATGATGCGGGCCGTGCATAAACTGGACCCTACCCGTCCATGTACCTGCGCGATGAGCGGTGGTTTTAACAAGGTCGGATTCTTCAGTGTGGAGAATTTACTGGGAATAAACTACTCCAACCAAGACTATGCCGCCATTCACAGGCTGTTTCCCGACAAAATGATTTTCGGCAGCGAGGATGTCAACACATTCAGCGCCCGGGGCGTTTTGCGAACCAATCCCCGGCTTGGGCTGGTCAATGAGTACGGCAGTGGACCGAAAATGTGGAATAAGAATGGAAAATTCAATTACCTCGGCGGTCGTAAACCATGGACCACGCTGATTCCCGTGATGAAACATCCATTCGTGGCGGGTGCATTTGTCTGGACCGGGTTTAATTATCGCGGTGAACCCAATCCGTTCGGCTGGCCGGATATCAGCAGCAACACCGGCGACATGGACCTGTGCGGTTTTCCCAAGGCAGTCTACTATTACTGGCGGGCCTGGTGGAAAAAGAAACCTTCCGTTTACATATTTCCGGCTTGGACATTTCCCAAGTCAATGCTGGGCAAGCCTGTTTTGATTCGCTGTTATTCCAATTGCAATCGCGTGGGCTTGTTTCTCAACGGTAAAAGTCTGGGTATTAAACGCATGCCCAAGTATAAATATCTGGACTGGACTGTGCCATACGCGCCCGGAAAACTCGCCGCGCGCGGTTATGATGGTGATGGTAATCGGGGCGTAGCGCAGTGGTCCTACCGCACCGCAGGGCCGGCGGCGTCGTTGCAACTGCAGGATCAGGTGGCCAGCCTTTCCGCCGACGGGGATAGCATCGCCCCTATTGCGGTGAAAGTGGTGGATGCTCATGGCACGATGGTGCCCGATGCGCATAACATGATACATTTCACGGTATCCGGCCCCGGATCGATTGCCGGTGCGGCTAACGGCAATTCCGCGAGTCATGAATCCAATGTGGGACATCAGGTGCGCGCGTTCCATGGATTGTGTCTGGTGATGGTAAGAGCGGCCAATCATCCCGGCACCATTACGCTTACTGCCAAAGCCAATGGCTTGCCGGCGGCCACGCTGACTATTGACACCCGTGAGCTCCAGTCAAGGTAATTCCTGTGAGCGCAGTGCCCCAAAGCACCGTTTGAAAACATCGGAGGTACTTCTCATGAGCGAAAAAATTGACGATTGGTGTTCTGAAAAAGAGTTTTCCACTCATGGAGCTAGCCAGCGAAATTTTCTGAAAGCATCGGCTCTGGCGGCGGCCTCTCCGCTGCTGAACGTGCCATCCGCAGCGGCCCTGCCATCCGCAGAGGCAGCGGGTGTGGACAAAAAATCCCCACCTCGGCCCAACATACTGATGGTTATCTCGGATCAGTTTCGCTTCGATTTCATTTGTGCCGCCGGCCAGAATCCCATGGCACTGACGCCCAATCTGGACGCCATGTATCGCCGGGGAACGGTTTTTCAGAACGCCATGACCAATCAGCCCTTGTGCTCGCCGTCCCGCGCGTGTCTTTTTACCGGTCAATACGATAATCGGGCTGATCCGGCGCAATTGTTTAATCTTTGTGGCCGGGTGGATCCGCCGGGAATTGTACATTATGTCGGTGACCGATCCATGCGTCAGATTACTGCCCACCGGCGGCAACGTCTGATCCAACGCATGGTGGAAACGGGAGAACGTCGCCCGAAAATTGATCTCTGGGAGTATTATCCATAGGATACCAGACCATTGGACTGATTACGACAATTGTAATAAGGAAAACGGATGAACATTCTGCACGGTGGAAAGGAAAACTGGCCGTGGATCGACGGGGCTTTTGCCCGAAAACTGGCAGGCGATGACAGCAATATTTACCGGGCATTACGGCATTCGACTGGATGATCAGGGTTATCGCCTCGAACCATGGTCTCCGCTGAAGGGCAAAACCGTGAAGTTGGGTCTGCCTTTCATGGGCCAGATTGTCGAGACGATTGAATAACGTCCGGACTTATATTTTTGTTGGTCTATAACTTAAGGAGAACATCATGCCATGTTTTAAATTCAGCGCCACGTTTTGGATGGTATGTCTGCTGTTTATCATGCCACCTTTGGTCCGGGGGCAAACCGTGGGACCGACTCCCGGACTGGGCAGTCCCTTAAGCGGGTTGCCGCTGGAGCGGACCGGTACCGCCATGCATGCCGGTAGCTGGAATCGCCTGGGCCGCAACGACGATTGTCGGACTATTGCGCCCGGCCAGACGCTGGTGCTGTTGAATTACAAAGGTGCCGGGATCGTCCGCCG
>JAJZVR010000284.1 GCA_021847065.1 Planctomycetota bacterium
AAGCAGGGAAAACTTGCCGCCACGGTCAGCGCCACGGGCACGCTGGAACCGCGGGATGTGGTGGATGTGGGCGCGCAGGTTAACGGGACCATTTTATCTTTCGGCAAAGACGCCAATGGCCATCCGGTGGATTACGATTCTCCGGTGAATAAGGGCACGGTGCTGGCCCGCATAGATCCCGCTAATTATGAAGCCCAGGTGGCCTTGGCCAAGGCGTCGCTTGCGGAAGCGCAAGCCAATGTTGAAGTCGCCGTTGCCAGATTGGCGCAGTATCAGGCCGCTTATGTCGACGCCCGTGCGGACTGGCTGCGGGCGGAGAAAATGGGGGCCTCCGGAACCGCCCTGGCCATTACGCAATACGATGCGTATAAATCCACGTATGATCAGGCCAAAGCCAACGTGGCACTGGGTCAGGCTTCTTTGGTGCAGGCACAAAAAGCGGTGGACGCGGCCAAGGCCGCATTGAACAATGCCGAAATCACCCTTGGTTATTGTACCATCAGCTCCCCGGTGAAGGGCGTGGTCATTGACCGCCGGGTCGATATCGGCCAGACCGTCGCGTCCAGCTTCAACACACCAAGTCTGTTTCTGCTGGCCGAAGACCTCGACAAAATTCAGGTCTGGGCATCGGTCAACGAGGCTGATATTGGTCGCATTAAAGTCGGCGATCCCGCCACTTTTACTGTGGATGCCTTCCCGGATACGGTATTTCACGGTGTGGTATCGCAAATTCGTCTCAATGCCACGATGGTGCAAAATGTTGTTACCTATACCGTCGTTGTGGATACCAATAATCCCGGCGGAAAATTGTTGCCTTATCTCACGGCACAGACTGATTTTCTCGTGGCCAAACGTAATAATGTCATGATGGTTCCCAATGCCGCCTTACGCTGGGTACCGTTAAATTCAGAAATTCTTCCCTCCGCGCATCATGCCGCGGCTTTGTCATCCTCTCAACAGGGTACTGTCTGGGTCGCAGTGGGCAAATATGTGCGGCCCATTGTGGTCACCGTTGGACTGGCCAATAATTATGATACGCAAATTGAATCCCCGGATATCAAACCAGGAATGCGCGTGGTAATTGGTGAACGCGCCAATCACAGCACTACCGGATCCGGCGGTACCAATCCCTTTCTCCCGCAGCCTTTCAAGCATAAGAGCCACGGCTGATGACTGGACAATACACGGTCTTTAAACCGGAGTGCGCGACGCATGGAACTGATAAAAGTTGAAAACATCATCAAGACCTATCATCTCGGCAACTCGGATGTCGAGGTGCTTAAGGGCGTGTCGCTGGGCATCACGCCCGGTGAAATGGTGGCCCTGATGGGCGCATCGGGTTCCGGCAAAACCACGCTGATGAATATTCTGGGTTGCCTGGATCGCCCGACTTCCGGCCAATATTTATTTGACGGACAGGAAATTTCCCGCATGTCCGTTAATCAGCGGGCCATGGTGCGCAACAGCAAAATCGGTTTTGTCTTCCAAAATTTTAATCTGCTGGCCCGCACCTCCGCGCTGGAAAATGTTCTTTTGCCGACAACCTATTCGGATGATGGCTTATCTTCCAAACAACATCGTACACGGGCGAGGGAGTTGTTGGACCAAGTCGGGCTGGGTGACCGGATAGACCATGAGCCGTCCCAACTTTCCGGCGGCCAGCAGCAGCGTGTGGCCATCGCCCGGTCTCTGGTCAACAATCCGCGGCTGTTGCTGGCCGATGAACCCACCGGCAATCTCGATTCCCACACCAGCGAGGAAGTGCTGCGAATGTTTCAGCAGTTGAACGTGGAGAAAGGCATCACCATTCTGCTGGTGACGCATGATGCCACAGTGGCGGGCCACGCCAGGCGGATCATTCGCATTAGTGATGGGTTGATTGCCGACGGAGACGCGCCAACGCCTATAGCCGCCGTTGTCTGCGGCGCGAAGTCTGAATTCAAGGGATAATAGATGCTGAAAATAACGACAACCATCAAGACGGCGGCGCGGGCCTTAAGCCGTAATCCGCTGCGCTCCATATTGACGACGTTGGGCATTGTGGTCGGCATCGCTTCGGCGATTGGAGTGGTGCAAATCGGTGCTGGAGCCGCGGCGGCACTGCGTGAAACAATCCGGAATATGGGGGCGGACACGCTGCTGGTTTTGCCGGGTGCGGCGACCAGCGGGGGCGTAAATTTCGGTACCGGCAGCTCGGTGACGCTGACCGCGGAAGATGCCAGGGCGATAGCGCTCGATTGTCCATCGGTAACCGCGGCGGTTCCAATGGTTAACGCGCGGCTGCAACTGGTCCGCGGGGGTGAAAACTGGGTTCCGCAATTTATTGAAGGAACCACACCGAAGTATCTGATGATTCGCCACTGGTTTATAGCGCAGGGGCGGGCGTTCAGCCGGCAGGATGTGCGGAATGCCAGCCAGGTATGTGTGTTGGGCCACACCGTGGTGAAAGAACTTTTCCCGAGTGGTCAGCCGTTGGGAAAAAAAATTCTGGTGAATAATGTGCCGTTACGGGTGATTGGGGTTCTGGTTCGCAAGGGTGCCAATATGCTCGGCATGGATCAGGATGACATTATGATATTGCCATGGACCACGCTGAAGTATCGGGTATCCGGAACCGCCTTGCAGAATCAGAATCAAAGTTCAGCCGGGTCGTCCAATGCCGCCATTTCCACGGATCAGGTTTATCCCGAAACATCCCAGAATCTGTATCCCACGCTTTCGCCTCTTGAGCAGCAGGATACTCCGCAGCCGGTGCAGTTTCCCAACGTCAACACCATATTGGTGGCGGTTCCCGCGGCCAGGGTCATCCCGCAGGCAACCAGGGAAATCACCGCGCTGCTGCGGCAGCGGCATCATCTGCTGGCCAGCCAACGATCGGACTTTGACATCCGTAATATGACGGAACTATCCAAGTTTATGGAATCCACCACCCAATTAATGACCAATCTGCTGACCAATGTGGCGCTGATTTCGTTAATGGTCGGCGGCGTGGGAATTATGAATATCATGCTGGTGTCCGTCACGGAACGCACGCGTGAAATAGGCTTGCGGATGGCGGTGGGTGCCCGCCCCGGCGATATTTTGGGACAATTTATTTTGGAAGCCGTTGTGTTGTGCCTGTTTGGCGGGATGTTGGGAATTCTGGCCGGACAGGTACTTTCCAGCGCGGTGCGGCATGTTCTAGGTTGGCCGGTTCGATTTTCCCCGGTTGCCGTGGTGGCTTCGGTCGTGATATCCGTAGTGGTGGGGATGATCTTCGGCTATTACCCGGCTTGGAAAGCGTCGCGCCTCGACCCCATTGAAGCCCTGCGGTATGAATGATTTTGGCCCGGACTGGAGAATTATCACGCGATTGAACATGACAACCGGCGGCCTTCCGCCGGGAAAATATCAAATCGCTCAACTGAAGTCTGAGGTGACACGATGTTAAAAATGTCTACAACACTCAAGACCGCCTTACGGGCGTTGCGGCGCAATCCGATGCGCTCCGCCCTGACCACTTTGGGCATTATCATCGGCATCGCCGCGGTTATCGCCATGGTGCAAATTGGTGAAGGATCATCCGCGGCCATCAGGCAAACCATTGCCAACATGGGAGCCAATGTGTTGATTGTGTTTCCCGGACAGGCTGTCAGTGCCGGTGTGAGTTTCGGCGGCGGCAGCACTGTGACGCTGACTTCCGCGGATGCCGCGGCAATAGCACGCGACTGCCCTTCGGTTTCGGGGGCGGCTCCGGTGGTCAATGGCCGGATGCAGGTGGTGCGCGGCGGGCAGAACTGGGTGCCGCAATTTCTCGTTGGGACCACGCCCGCCTATCTGAAAATCCGCGATTGGTCCATCGCCGAAGGCAGAGCGTTTGGCAACGATGATGTGGACGGAGCCGATCAAGTTTGTATTCTGGGGCAAACCGATGTCAAAGAGCTTTTTCTCAGCGGCAAACCGTTGGGAAAAACAATTCTGGTCAACAACGTGCCGTTAAGGGTCATCGGCGTATTGACGAAAAAAGGTGCCAATATGATGGGGATGGATCAGGATGACATCATCATCATGCCTTGGACGACGATGAAATACCGTGTTTCCGGAACCTCCCTGCAGAATCAGAATCAAAGCGCGGCAGGGGCATCCAGCGTCTTCTCCACCAATCAGTTGTATCCGGAAACCTCACAGAGCCTTTACCCCGTCCCTTCCGCAACTGAGCAGCAGGATTTACCCCAGCCGGTGAGTTTTCCGAATGTTAATTCCATTCTGGTTTCTGTGCCGTCAAGCTCGGAGATTCCGCAGGCCATTACGGAAATTACAGCGCTGTTGCGTCAGCGACATCACCTGCAGCCCGGTCAGCCCAGTGATTTTAATATCCGCAACATGGCGGAAATTTCCAACGCTCTTGGCCACACCTCGCAATTAATGACCAACCTGCTGACGGGTGTCGCGCTGATTTCCCTGATGGTGGGCGGCGTGGGAATCATGAATATCATGCTGGTATCCGTGACTGAACGCACGCGGGAAATCGGTTTGCGCATGGCGATTGGTGCCCGGCCCGGCGATATTTTAAGTCAGTTTATTCTTGAAGCTATTGTCCTGTGCCTCTTTGGCGGGACGCTGGGAATTTTATTCGGACAAGCGCTTTCCACGGCGGTGAAAACGGTACTGCATTGGCCAATTCAAATGTCCGTTCCGGCCATGGTTGCTTCCGTGGTGGTATCCGTCGCGGTGGGATTGATCTTCGGTTATTACCCGGCATGGAAGGCGTCGCGCCTCGATCCCATTGAGGCCCTGCGGT
>JAJZVR010000023.1 GCA_021847065.1 Planctomycetota bacterium
GGGAACGCTCTGCACGGTCTTCCGCAATGATCAATGCGGTGAAGCGCAATATGAATGGATCGTCCCGCGTGATGCTCTGGCTGCCATTTGGAAGGGTTTCCTCAATTCCGCCAATGGTGATCTGGAAGCGGAGGAGTTTAAACCGGGGATGGTTAAATTACGCCCCATCGGCTGGTCAGCGTACAACATTGCGCGCATTGAAGCCGGCACTCCATTGCTCGGCATTGACCTGACGGATCAAAATTTACCCATGGAAACAGCACATTGGTATTCGCGTGCGGTGCATATTTCCAAAGGGTGTTATCTGGGGCAAGAAGTTGTGGCGCGGATGCACGCCCATAAGGCTGTCGCACGGATGCTCGTTGGATTAAAAAATCCAGGTGATGTTCCGCCGGTCGCCGGCGAACCGTCGCGCGATGGTGAAACGATTGTCGGCTGTGTTACCAGCAGTTGCATGTCTCCGATGCTCGGGAACCAGGCCATTGCAATGGCCTATGTCAAAAAAGCCTACGCCGAACCGGGGCGGGTTCTAACGGTATATACCGGACGCGGTGAAGTTCGCATCACCGTTACAGGTTTGCCGTTCTGGCCCGCAAAATAACAGGCGATGCTTCCGATGCGCTTATTAAGGTCGTTTTTATCGGTTACACCATGGGCTTGCTTCGGGTAAAATCCGTTTTGCAATGGCGGCCCGACGCGGCCTGCGGTTACTTGGGCTTTTGTACATGAGTGATTGTTCTCCCGCGATTCGCTTTACCAATGTTGAATTCATGCGTGAGGATCGCGCGATTCTTGCCGGTATAAACTGGGAACTTCCCGCCGGTGGGTGGGGGGCCATTGTCGGCCCGAATGGCAGTGGAAAATCAACGCTGGTGCGCATGGCCGCCGGATATCTCTGGCCCACGCATGGCTCGGTCGATGTACTGGGCTATCGGCTGGGAGAATATCCGGTGGACGAACTGCGGCGAAAAATATCCGTGGTCGAGGCGCTAAGCATATACCCATTTGACGAGCAGATGACGGCTGAAGAGGTGGTTTGCAGCGGCTTTTTTGGCGCACTGACACTGGGTTATCATCAGCCGGTCGCCGAGCAGTGGACCCGCACGAACCAGGTGCTTACGGACGTGCGGATGGAATTATTTGCGAAGCGTAAATTTTGGACCCTGTCCACAGGTGAACGTATGCGCGTGTTAATGGCTCGTGCTCTGGTTCATCAGCCGGCACTGCTGATGCTCGACGAATGTACGTCCGGACTGGATCTGCCATCGCGCGAAAGCGTGCTGATCTTTCTTTCCCACCTGGCGGAACTGCCATCTCCGCCGGCCTTGTTAATGATTACGCATCACCTTGAGGAATTACTGCCACAGGTTCAGCATACGTTGCTGCTTAATGGCCACGGCCAAACGGTTGCCATAGGGGCACCGGTGCAAACGCTTACCGATCCGCTGATGTCCGAGGCGTTTAGCTGGCCCATTCGTGTTGCGTTGCGCGATCGCCGCTGGTATGCGGAGAGTGAAAGCTGGCCACCTTTGCATCGCCCGCTATAATTCTCCGTGGCTCTGTTGGGGCGATCAAACGGGTTGATCGCTTTTTGCCGCAACGGAGCACGGCGAAGACTGTTGGCCACTTGATCTGGCACTGTTATCCCGCTCGTTACGCTTGAAAAAAAGGAAAAAGGAATATGGCGAATATTGAGCATGTTGTCATTATTGGTTCCGGTCCGGCGGGTTGGACCGCCGCCATTTATGCCGCCCGCGCCAATCTCAAACCGCTGGTGATTGCCGGCGATGGTGCCAACCGCGAACGCATGCCCGGTGGCCAATTGATGTTTACAACGGAAGTGGAAAATTTTCCCGGTTTTGTCCATGGTATCGACGGCCAGAAAATGATGGGTGTGCTGCAGCAGCAGGCCGAGCGATTCGGCACGCGCGTGTTGCAGAATTTTGTCACACGCGTGGATTTTACCGCTCGTCCCTTCAAAATATGGCATATCAATGATCTCTCCGGCGAGGCGGAAACTCAGGTGCTCGCGCAAGCGGTGATTATCTCAACGGGTGCGAGTGCCAATTATCTGGGACTGGAAAGCGAAAAGAAATTTGAAAACAACGGCGTATCAGCTTGCGCCGTATGCGATGGCGCGTTGCCGAGATTCCGGGATAATCCCCTGGTGGTTGTGGGGGGCGGAGATTCCGCCGTGGAAGAAGGCACGTATCTGACCAAATTTGCCAGTATGGTTTATCTGGTGCATCGCCGCGATACGCTACGGGCCAGTAAAATCATGGCGGAGCGGGCTTTGTCCAACAAAAAAATTAAACCTCTCTGGAATTCCGCCGTGGAGGAAGTCCTGGGAAATGATAATGATGGCGTTACCGCTGTGCGGATAAAAGATCTCAAAACCAATGCCACCTCGGTAATTGAATGCCGCGGCATGTTTGCGGCCATTGGCCATACACCCAATACCGCATTTTTAAAAGGTCAAATTGATCTGGATCCCAAAGGGTATATCGCCTTGAAAGAGCCGTTCCGCTCCACCACCAGCGTGGAGGGGATTTTTGCCGCCGGTGATTGCGCGGATCCGATATACCGTCAGGCGATTACCGCCGCGGGCATGGGATGCAAAGCCGCGATTGATGCGGAGCGCTGGCTGGCCGAACAGGGCATAGATTGAAATATAAGCCGAATCAACCTGCTCAGGACAATCGTCCACCGGTCGCCAATGCGGGTGTGGCATTTGATATTGTATTTGCCGACGAAGATCTGTTGGTCATTAGCAAGCCCGCCGGTTTGGTAACTCAGCCCGGATTGGGGCATGTTAAAGATACACTGCTTAATGGTGTATTTGCCCAATATGGCCACCAATTGCGGCAGCTTGGTCCGCGCCGGGATTGGGGGTTATTGCATCGCCTGGATCGTCAAACCAGCGGTCTGCTGGTTCTGGCATTGCGGCCACGGGCGTATGACGCTATGCGGGAAGATTTTGAACACCGTCGGCTTGATAAGCAATATCTTGCCATTGTCGCGGGTCGACCGAATCCCCTGCAGGGTGTGGTGCAGGCTCGACTGAAGGAAATTCAGGCGGATAAGAAAAAAGTCATTGTTTCCCGTTCTGGTGAAGAAGCGATTTCCGCCTACCGGGTGCTAAGTTCCACTGAATCTGCCGCTCTGGTTGAAGTGCGCATAAAAACCGGTCGACTGCATCAAATACGCGCCCACATGATGTTTCTCGGTACGCCGGTATTGGGCGATGATCTGTACCTACCTGATGGATTATCCAAGGCCAAAGTGCCCCGTGCCCCGCGGTTGTGCCTGCACGCCTGGAAACTCGGCTTTAAGCATCCAGCCGATCAAAAATGGCGCGAATTTATCCAGCCCCCTCCCGCCGATTTTCGCGCTGTACTGCGGCGTCTGGGCGTCGCAACGCCCCCTGAACTGATTTAGCCATTGGACCGGCAAGCCATGTTTGTCTTCTCGACAATCAACGGCTCAAAGAGCGCCGAACTTCCGCCACAATGAAAAACAAATCGATACTTCCCGCAGGACTGATTTTTCATAGCCCATTATTAAATGCTGTTAATACGGCGTAAACCCGAGCGCTTTTCCAACATCCGCACGGACCACGGCGTCGCGTTACTACCTGACGGCAGAGACCTCGACGTCGCTTGCAACGCTTGACAATACCTGCTGTGGATAAGCACGCTTCAGTGCGGCGCTGACTAAACCTAAAAACATGGCATCGGGCGTTAATGGGCGGCTGGTCAGGCACGGATGCGCCTGCGTGGCGTAGAAGTAAGGATGTACATCCGCAGACAATTCCAGCATCTGCATGATCGGCTGATTGGGCGCGTGGCCGCTGAAATTCAGGCCATGGCTGGTCAGCGTTTCGATGTAGCGCGGCTCAACTTCATAACGGTGCCGGAACCGCAGACGCACCTGATCAACATTTCCGTACAACGCGGATATGCCGCTGCCCGGTTGCAGGATAACGTCTTTTCCGCCCAACCGCATATTGCCGCCAAGGCCTTCAATTTTTTTCTGTTCGGGCAGAATATCAATAACCGGATGGCGACAATTGGGGTCAAATTCTGTGCTATTGGCACCTTCAAGTTTGCAGACATTCCGCGCAAATTCCACCACCGCCATCTGGAATCCCAGGCAGATTCCCAGATATGGAACATGGCGTTCACGCGCGAAACGGACGCATTCAATTTTTCCTTCCGTCCCGCGTGAACCGAACCCACCGGGCACAATAATGCCGTGGCATCCGCGGAGAATATCGGCGGCATTGCGGGCGTTGATTTCGGTCGTGTCCAGCCATTGAATGTTCACTTTGCAGCCAAGATGCACACCGCAGTGTTCCAAAGCTTTGTCTATGCTGGCGTACGCATCGCGCAGGGAGGCGTATTTGCCCGCCACGGCAATGGTGACTGATTTTTCCGTCGGTTCCAGAAGTTTATCGACATATTGCTGCCAGCGGCGGCGCGCCTGATCTTCCATTCGCTGATTGACGCGCTCATGAAGATTTAACAGCGTCAGCACTTCCCGGTCCATTCCGGCTTCGCGCAGCATCTCCGGCACCAGATAAATACTGGGCAGATCGTGCATGGAAAATACCCGGCGCATGGGCACATTGCTGAACATGGAGATTTTCTGTCGCACCTTTTCGGTGGCGGGTGACGGGCATCGGCAGGCGATAATATGCGGCTGCAGGCCCGTTTGCATGACTTGCCGCAGTCCGAGCTGCGCGGCCTTGGATTTCTGTTCACCCAGTGATTGCGGCTCAATAATGTACGTTAAAGCGACCACACATACCGAATCGTCGCCTTCTTCATAAGCGAGTTCACGAACCGCTTCAATAAAATAGCCGTTTTCGTAATCACCAACGGTTCCGCCAACTTCCACAAACACCAGATCCGCCTGCGATTTAATGGCCAGTTCACGCAACGCGGTTTTAACCTCACCGGTGACATGGGGGATCATCTGCACATCGCGGCCCAGGTATTTGCCGTGTCGTTCCCGCTCCAGAATGCGCGTAAAAATCTGTCCGCTGGTGGTAAAGTTGGCGCGCGAGAGGTTTTCATCCAACATGCGCTCATAGGTGCCCAGGTCCATGTCGGTTTCCATGCCGTCATCAAGAACAAAAACTTCCCCATGACGGAATGGATTCAGCGTGCCGGAGTCAATGTTCAGATAGCCTTCCATTTTGATCGGGGCTACACGCAGGCCCTTATCTTTAAGAATCTTGGCCAAACTGGAACTGAAAATGCCTTTGCCCAGTCCGCTCATCACGGTGCCCAGGACAACCACATATTTGGTGCGGCCTTTTTCATAACCTTTGGGGAACGGTGTATAAAATTCGGTTTCCTGGGTGCTTTGGCCAATTGAGGCCAACAGGTCAGATTGATTTTCGTCATTCATCGCGGACCTCACGAAAATAGTAAGATAATCGATATTGTCAGTTTGGGAAAACAGCTTGCCAATAAATTTTGGGAGGCCTATATCACTACACCAGCGTACCGCCGGACAAATGCTTCATAATCCTCCGGCGTATCAATGCCATGATGGGCCTGTGGGGTGTCATGGACAATTATTTTCGCCCCCAGATATAACGCCCGCAACTGCTCGAGTTTTTCCAGCTTTTCCAAATCACACGGCTCCGCTGCGGCGAGTTGCAGCAGAAATGCCTTCTGGTACGCGTAAATGCCCAGATGTTTACGATATAACCCGGCCAGCATCAGCGCGCTGGCTCCGGCGGTCTGTCCGTCACGATCATGCGGAATCACGCTGCGCGAAAAATACATGGCAAACCGCCGTTGATCGATGACGACTTTGACAATGCCCGGATTAACAATTTCCGCCGTACTTTCAAACGGTGCCGCCGCTGTGGCCATTTGCACATCCGTTTTTTCCAGCAGGCGAATCAGAGCGTCAATTAAATTCGGATCAATTTCCGGCTCATCTCCCTGAACATTCACAATCGTATCAAAATGGGCAAAATCTTTCATCGCGGCCACTTCGGCAATGCGATCGGTTCCGGACCGATGATCGGGCGATGTCATGACGACCTGTCCTTCAAACCCACGCACCGCTTCGACAATGCGTTGATCGTCTGTGGCCACGACAACGGCCGAGGCGCGTTTGGTTTTCAGGGCCTGTTCATAGACATGTTCTATCAGATACTTCCCGGTTTGCCGCAGCAGCGGCTTGCCGGGCAGACGGGTGGAATCATAGCGGGCGGGAATGACAATCAAGCTGGACAACGCATAGCCTTTCGTAAAGCGCCAATTTCCAGAGCAACGGTATATCCGAAACTGCCCGGCGCATCAATTTACCCTCGCTGGCAGCTCTGCGTTACCCGCGGAGCTATTACCCGCAATAGTCGCATGGCCGAAGTCTTTACGTGTGGGATTTTCCGGGAGCGAAAAATGTGCGGCGCCCGTTATACAAAAGTTTTCCGCCGAGGATTTTAGAAGCGCACCAGATGCGTTATAATCATCCCGCGTTACATTCTGCACGGAGGCTTACAGCATGTCAGGTAGTCAGGATTCATTTGTTCATCTGCATGGTCATTCACATTATTCGCTGCTCGACGGCGGAGCCACGTTGCCGGGACTTTGTGCCAAAGCGGCGGAAATGGGCATGCCGGCTCTGGGGTTGACGGATCACGGCAATTTGTTCGGGATGGTGGAATTTTATCAGGAAGCCAAGAAAGCCGGCATTAAGCCGTTGCTGGGCTGTGAATTTTATGTGGCGCCGGGCTCGCGCTTTGATAAAGACGCCCATGGAATCAGCGAAGCTGCGTACCATCTGGTGGTACTGGCTAAAAATCAGGCCGGTTATAAAAATATTCTCAAACTTGCCAGCCTGGCGTTTACCGAAGGTTTTTACTACCGCCCGCGTGTGGATAAAGAAACGCTGGCCCGCTATTCGGAGGGATTGGTTGTTATTAATGGCCATTTTGGTACGGAAATTGCGGCCTGCCTGCAACGCGGTGATATGGCGGCCGCGGTTGATGTGGCGGGGCAATACAAAACCATTTTCGGCGAAAACTTTTTTGTGGAATTGCAGAATCATGATGATCCGGCTCAAATCTCGGCTATTCCGCAGTTGCTGGAAGTGGCAAAAAAATCCGGTTGCCCGGTGGTTGCCACCAACGACCATCACTATCTGCTCAAAGAGGATTACGACGCCCATGATGTGCTGTGCTGCATCAGCATGGGAAAAACGCTTTCCGATGAAAATCGTCTGCATTACTCACGCCAACTGTATCTAAAAAGCCCGGCGGAAATGCGGGCCATATTCCGTGACATCCCGGAAGCCTGTGATAATACCCTGAAAATTGCCGAATTGTGCGATGTGCAGTTGGATTTCTCCAAACGCCACGCTCCGGTTTATACGCCGCCGAATGATCCGGCCACCGGGCAATGTGTGTCCGCGGATGATTATCTGCGGCAGCTTTGTGAAGCGGGAGTCATTGAGCGGTATGGCGAATTTAATGACGTTCTGCGGCAGCGCATGGAGCAAGAATTAAAAGTTATTCAGAGCAAAGGCTTTTCCAGTTACTTTTTAATTGTCTGGGATTTCTGCAATTTTGCCCGGCAAAATGGCATTCCGGTGGGAGCCAGGGGTTCCGGCGTGGGTACACTGGTGGGTTACGCTCTGGGTTTATGCAATGTGGATCCGATTCGCTACGACCTGCTTTTTGAGCGGTTTATGGATCCCAGCCGCTCGGAAATGCCCGATATCGATATTGACATCTGCCAGGAAGGGCGTGGCAAAGTCATAGAATATGTCCGTAAAAAATATGGCAATGTGTCACAGATTATCACTTTTTCCACGCTGGGTGCCAAAGCCGCGATTAAAGATGTTGGCCGGGTACTGGCCATGCCGCTGGCGGAAGTGGACAAAATCACCAAGCTGATTCCGGGCGGTGTGGGCGTTACACTCGACAGTGCCCTGCAAGTCGCTGATTTGAAGAAATTGTACAAAGAAGACCCCAATGTCATGCGACTCTTTGACATTGCCCGCCGACTCGAAGGTTTATGCCGCAACGCCGGCATGCACGCGGCGGGTGTGATTGTCTGTGATAAGCCACTCGATGAAGTCGTGCCGCTGTATAAAAGTGGCGATGACATCATGACCCAATGGGACGGCCCCACCTGTGAAAAAGCCGGTCTGCTGAAAATGGACTTTCTTGGTTTGCGCACGCTGACAATTGTGGAGCGGGCGCTGGCCCTGATTAAAGCGGATTATCCCAAGGGTTTGCCGCCACGCAATGCCCTTGGACTCGATGGCAAGCAAACCGTATCCGACCATCCCGCCGGAGCACGTCCCGGTCGGCTGGATATTGAAAAAATAGATCTCACCGATCAACGTGTTTATAAACAGGTCTTCCAGCGTGGGCAAACCAAAGGTGTCTTTCAGTTTGAATCTCCGGGCATGCGGGAACTGCTGATCAAGATGAAGCCGGATCGCGTGGAAGATCTCATTGCCGCCAATGCCCTGTTTCGCCCCGGCCCCATGGACCTGATTCCGGATTATTGCGCCCGCAAACACCGCCGGCAGGCAGTTCCAGCGGTGCATCCGATTATGGATAAAATCCTGGCGGAAACCTATGGCATCATGGTGTACCAGGAACAGGTGATGCGCATATTCAACCAGTTGGGCGGAATCCCGCTGGCCAAGGCATATAAGATTATCAAAGCCATCAGCAAAAAGCAGATGGATGTGATTGCCGCCGAAAAGCAGCATTTTGTGGACGGTGCGGAAAAGAACGGCATTAAGAAAGAACAGGCGTCCGAGATTTTCGCGCTTATCGAAGAATTTGGAAAATATGGTTTTAATAAAAGCCATTCCACACGTTACGCCATCGTGGCCTATCAGACCGCTTACCTGAAAACCTATTTCCCGCTGGAATATATGGCGGCTCTGTTAACCTATGAAATGATCGACCAGGCTAAAACCACAGAATACATTGAAGATTGCCGGTTTTTGGTGCGTCCGGATGGCCGTGTGGGCATACCGATTTTACCGCCGGATATTAATCAGAGTGTGGCCGATTTTGGCGTGGTGGATGGCACGATCTGCTTTGGTCTCGCCGGAGTCAAAGGCGTTGGCCAGAAGGCCGTTGAATCCATCATGGCGGCGCGGGGCAACCGCGCCGATAGTACGCATAAGCCCTTCACGAGCCTCTTTGATTTCTGTGAACGTGTGGACCTGCGCACGGTTAATAAATCCGTCATTGAATCACTGATTAAATGTGGCGCATTTGATGTGCTGCATCAAAACCGCGCTAGCGCATCCGCGGCAATCGAAACCGCGATGCAGTCCGGCAATTCCGCCCAAAATGCCAAGCGTGCCGGACAGGAAAGTTTGTTCGGCGGCGGTTCAACAGCCATGGCCGCGGCGGCGGGGGAGTACAAACTCCCTTCAGTGCCCGAATGGCCGCAGGGGCAGAAAATGGCCAATGAGAAGTCCGTTCTGGGCTTCTACGTTACCAGCCACCCCCTGCGTGATTATGAAACCATGCTCCATGATTTCACCACTGTTAACACCCAGAGCATCAAAACCGCCAATGATGGGAAAGAGGGAATTCTTGGCGGCCTGATTTCCAAAGTGGAATCGCGCATTGTCCGCTCCGGCCCCAGCGCCGGGCAGAAATGGGCCACCATTATTCTCGAAGATCTATCCAGCAATGTAAAAGTCACCATGTTTGCCGGTGAATTTCAAAAATACGGCGATTTAATCAAGCCTGACGCGGTTATCTTTTTCCGGGGAAAAGTGGATCGTACGCGTGAAGAACCGGGGTTTCGCGTGTATGAGGCCTTCACGCCTGAACAGGCTGTGCAGAAACTCGCACGCGAAGTGCTGATCTGCGTGGCAGCCGAAGCGGTGGATGCGGATTCCATTGAACGCTTAAGTGACGTTATCAAGCAGCATCCCGGTAAACTTCCAGCTAAAATTCAGATTGCCATGCCGGAATCAGATATGCCGCTGAAAGCCACGCTTAATTTGTGCAAGGCCGTCAATGGATCGCCCGAAGCGCTAAAGCATTTAGAAGCTGCGATACAGGGTGCCACAGTCCGGTTGCTTGGCCCGGGAACATATCTGAATGCCGCCCGCGCCCAGGCGTCTCAATTACAACCGGCGTAAATCCACTACCACTTTCGCACAACCGATGCCACCACTTCGGCAGACGGCAGCGCGTGAATGGTTTCCGGGCGGCATACCGCATACTGATGCGCCAGTTCAGAAATTTCCGGTTGCAGCCGCGAAAGCAGTTTTAGTACCACGGTTTCATCCAGAGGGATTGCGGCCACCGCCACCCGGATAATCGCCTTGGCGGCGCTGAACAGACACAATGCGATGGCCCGGACTTCCTGCGCTGTGGTTTCGCTCACCAGTGTGCCAAAAACCATCGCATGATGCAGCTTGGTGCTTGCGGCGAGGTCTTCCACCTGACCATGCATGGCTTGCGCCCAATCCCAGCGGCGCGAAAGTTCCCACAGGTGCGTGCCCATTTCCAGCGATGCCATACGGATATCCGCCGGCACATCCGGCCCCGACAATCGCGACGCCAATTCCGGTAAATCCGCCAGGTCCCCTTGCCGTGCGGCTTTGAACGCCCATCCAACGGCTACGCCGTCACTGGGACCAATGGACGATTGCAGACTGGCATCAAGAAGTTGCAAAATCTGCTCTTCCGAGCGCAACACTCCGCGCCGGGCCAAACTATTAATTTGAAAACAATCAGCATACCCGCCGACGGCGGGGGCTGAATCAACCAATTGCATCAGACCAAGTACGTTCAACGGCCCAGTCTCCGGTTCAGAGCAATAAACTCGCCCGTTTCAACCTCGCTATATTCAATTGTATCGTATCAGAACCTTAAATCACAATAACATTTCTTCCCGATTCAACGCCGCAGTGTCCCGACGGTTCCGTTGAAATTGGCTACCAGCACCTCATCGGCTTTATTAAGAAATAAACCGGTTTCAATGGTGCCGGGAATGTTACGGATGTTCTGATCCAGAATGTCGGGATGCAGAAACTGCTTGTCAGATGGATCAAACCGGGCGTGCAGCAGCGGATTGCCGTTATCCGTGCGAAAGAGCTGCCCGTCGGCGGTCATGCGGGCTGTGGCTGAGGCTCCCAAAGTGGCCAGTGACCGGATCACCACCGGCATGGCAAATTCCACCACTTCAACAAAAACCGGAAATTTCATTCCCAGATGCTCAACGAGCTTTTCTTCGCCAATAACCACAACGTATCGCCGTGCGATTGATGCAATGACTTTTTCCCGCAGCAGATCACCGCCTCCGCCCTTGGTGAGGTTTAATTTTGGATCCACTTCATCGGCGCCATCCACCGCAATATCCAACTGCCTGATGTTTTCCAGGCTCCCCAGCGGAATGCCAACTTCGCGCGCCAGCCGGGCGGTGGATTCAGATGTGGGAATGCCAATAATATTCAATCCATGCTCACGCACGCGTTTGCCCAGCATCCGAACAAACGCATGAGACGCTTTGCCACTGCCCAGACCCACGGCCTGCCCGCTTGTAATAAGCTCTGCCGCCCTGGCACCAATCGTATGTAACTGTTCAGGTGTTGCAATTTTACCCGCCTGCGTCATGGAACATCCTTCTGATTCAATACCTGTAAATAACTTTATGATTCATTCAACACGACATCGGGTGGTACACACACCGCTTCCTGACGATGCAAAGACTGGCCGTCGCTGCGTGAAAAATCAACAATATGAAGTTCCGCCCGTGGTTGATGGTAATATCGATCCACACTGACATGAACCACCATATCCAGCAGCATGCCGGGAGCCAAAAGCGGTTCGGCTTCACCCAATCTGAACCCCACCGCCCGAACGGCCCGGCCATTGGTTTTCAACTGTAAGAGCATATGGGTGCCGCGTGCTCCCATGCGGCGCGGTGGGGCGGCCACCTGAACGCCGCGAATGAGAAACTTGGGTTTAGGATTGCCGCAGCCAAACGGAGCCATCGCTTCAAGCTCGGAAAATGCCTGATAATCTATGTCCGATGCTTCAAGTTCTCCGTCAATTTCAAATACCGGGACAAGACCGCCAACCGGTGGCTTATCCGAAGCGTACGCGCAAAATTTGGCAATAAATGCATCCAATTGGGCCGATTGCAATTTAATACCGGCCGCCGCCGCGTGGCCGCCACCGCTGATTAACAGATCGCGGCAGTGGTTAATGGCTTCATGCAGAGCAAAGCCCGGAATGCTGCGCCCGCTGCCACTGATAATTTGCCCATCGTCGGTCAGCACAAAGCTCGGACGGTGGAATTGATCCACCAGCCGCGCCGCCACGATGCCCACCACGCCCGCGTGCCAATTCTTCCGGCACAGTACCAGCGCGGGCGGCAGTTGGGGCAATTGTCGGACAAATTCAATCGCTTCGGCGGTAATTTTACGTTCTGTATTCTGCCGATCTTTATTTTGAGCCTCCAGGTACTCCGCAATTTCATCCGCCCGCGCAGAGTCCTGCGTGGTCAGCAATTCCACGGCCATATCCGCGTGCCCCATTCTGCCGGCGGCATTGAGCCGTGGTCCAAGTGAAAAGCCCACCGCTGTGCCGTCAATGGCCCGGTTTTCAAATCCTGCCGCGCGCACCAGCGCTTTGATACCCAGAATATTGCAGCGCGATAACTGCTTAAGGCCATAACTCACCAGAATCCGATTTTCGCCGCGCAACGGCACCACATCCGCTACCGTCGCCAGGGCCACCAACGCGGTAAATTCGATCAGCATTTCTCGATAGCTGGCTGATAATTTATCCGATCCACACAGTCGCGCCGCAACCGCCCATGCCAGTTTATACGCCACTCCCGCTCCGCACAGATCCGTATTGCCGGACGCGCAGCCGTCCAGTCGCGGATGCGCAATGGCATGCGCCGGCGGCAAATGACTTTCATACTCATGATGATCGGTAATGACAATGGTCATGCCGGAATCGCGCCCGGCCTGCACCGCCTGTAAAGCGGTAATGCCGCAGTCCACGGTCAGTAACACCTGTGTGCCGCGCCGGGCAATATCTTGTACCGCCTCCACAGATAATCCATAACCTTCGTCTATACGGTGCGGAATATAGGTATCAAATAGCGCTCCCGCCGCCTCAAGCAATCGGTACAGCATGGTCGTTCCGGTGATTCCGTCCACATCATAATCACCATAGATGGTAATTTTTTGCTTTTCTTTCACCGCCCGGGCAATAATATCCGCGCAGGCGTCGAGGCCGGGAATGCTCTGCGGCGGAAGAATATTCTTAAATTCCGGCTCCAGAAATTGCCGGGCGCTTTCCAGGGTGCCGATATTTCGGGCCAGCAGCAATCGGGCGGTAAGCGGATGGCGGCCCAGGCTGCGGGCTAATGTGATATGCTGCGCCTGATCCACAGTGGTCTGCGGAAGTACCCATTTCCGCTTGAGAAAGCTGTAAGGCTCGGTGTGCTGCGAGTTCAATACGTTGACCTCCGTGTCACGGCATTGGTAAAGCGCGGTTATTAAACGCTTACGGCCATGGAATTGTGAATGTACTTTACCGCGTTTTCAAACAATTGCAGGCCGTCCGGCGCGGCGTTGCCATTGAGCCGACTCCAATATGGATGGTGCATGGAATCAATAAAGCGCTCCGGATGCGGCATGAGGCCTAATATCCGCCCGGTGATATCGCAAATGCCGGCAATCGCTCCGGCACTGCCATTGGGATTATCAGGAAATTCTTTCGCCGGCTTCCCATCTTCGGCAACGTAACGGAAAACAATCTGGTCATTGCCTTCCAGAGCTTCCATGACCGCCGGATCGCGCACCGCAAATCTCCCCTCTCCATGGGCAATCGGCAAGAGCATCGATATTCCAGGTTCCAGCCATTTACACAATGATGATTGAGATTTTAAGCGCACCCAGCGGTCTTCAAAGCGGGCCTGAGCGTTGTGCGTAAGCGTTGTGGTAAATATATCCGATGATTCCAACTGCGGCATCGGTCCAGGCAGTAGGCCTGCCTTTACCAGAACTTGAAATCCATTGCATACGCCCAGTATCATTTTGCCATCGCGCACAAACTGTTCCATGGGCGTTCGCAGATGATGCAGCAATTGATTGGCCAGAATTTTTCCGCTGGCAATATCATCCCCATACGAAAAGCCGCCTGGAAAGCCTAAAATCTGAAAATGTGCCAGTTGCCCCGGTTCCGCCAGCAACCGGTGGATATGCAATATCTCCACGGTTGCGCCGGCACGCTGAAACGCCAATGCCAGTTCGCGGTCACAATTGGTACCGGCGGTTCGCAGTAGCAGCACACGGACAGTTGATGATTCCATTTTACAATCCTTTTCCAGCCTTCCGCATTATCGCATTGAAGTGGTCAGAAACTCAAGCGCGTGCGGTTGGAATTAACATATTGTTTTTTTTTCAGGGCGTTATGGATAGTCGTCGGGCCAATTCATTGCTTAACGCTCTGGCCAATTGGCCCCGGGGAACCCTTTGCGTCCGGTGTTCATCGATAATCAGGGCGGAAGGTTCCGGGCCATGCACCATTTCCAGGGTGTTGGCTACAATAACATCGGCCACGCTGTGCTTGCGGCTGGCTTGGGCCACGGCGATTAGTTCATCTTCATTCAGCCCCACCTCCAATTTGAATTTAAACAGCAGGCCCTTGTACTTCCATACGTCTCGGAACTGATCAATAATTTTCACCGTCGGCTTTCCAGCCACGGCCAGACTTTCATGGGCGCTGGAAATTTTCAGCTTTTGCGCCTTTTCCACAACCCAGACCTCCCGGTTTGGTTCGTCGGCCTTTTTACGCAAGATAATGCTGTATGCCCCGTCCGGCGTGTAATCACTGACGGCGGCAGTCATAAATACGGCATCGAATGGCTTTTCTGCCAGTTGCGCGGCAATGAGTTTCATCAGGTCGGTATGACTTTCAAAATAGGCCGATGTTATGCCATTATCCGCCTTGGTCGCCTCCAGTGCCCGCAAGTGTTCCGCATTGCTTGTCAGCAGTGTTACATCCGCCAGGGTACTGACGGCAAGCGCAATATCCAAGCCGGTCTGGCCCGTGAAGATATTACTCCACCACCGAACGCAATCAATTTTTTCCCGGGTATTGCCGGCAGTGATGAGAACGTGGGGGCGCATCTTATTCATGGCTCTATATTACCGCAAAAATCCCGCCGGATAAACGCAGCCGCGCGGAGGCGGCAGAGCAGTTGGTTGGTAGAGAGTTCAGCCTCGATTAGCCGACTTCTGTCCCGGCGCGCCGGGAGGATTTCGGCATCCTGCACCAACCCGGAGCAAATAGCCATTCGGTAATGCACGACCGACGCTTTCCGGAAAATGTTTTTGGGCATTGGGGGTTGTTCGATGGGTTTGGTAGTCGTTGGGATCGCGACCGTGCCGGGAGGAGGAATGCCCGATAACATGCGGAATGCCCCGATCTTTTGAGATATTTGAGTTTTTTGCCTTGACCGGTCAATGGTTAAGGTCTAATATACTTTTGGATCTGAACCCCGGGTTATCCGGGCAGTAGGATCCTCCAGGGCCCCGTAAGGGGCCCCATTTTTGCGCCCTCACAAACGCACCACGCCCATTCTCGCCGGATCCTTGTCCGACGCCCGTTTACACAACACTGGATCCAGCCGATTGAAGTACGCCTTCCTGCGGTGCCTTTTCATATAGCTGGACGGCTCAACGCTCTGTTTTAGTAAAAATGCGGCACAACCTGCTGCCTGGATGAAGTACGATTCACGCGAGTCACGCAGAATTGGATCCTCGATTATTACACGAATAGGCTCATCCTTGATCGAGAAAGCGCCGGAACTCTGCCGGATCTTTAATTCGTTACGATGGCGCATTGTTTCCAAGAACCGTTTAAGCTTCTGGCCGTCCGTATTATCAGGAAAAATGATTCCCCGATCGTCGGCGTTCTTGGGTCCCGGGAAGTTCTGATAACGTATCGTATTCTCAAACCTTTGAAAAAGCGCGTACCAAGCCCACCGAAAAACCTCTTCTTTGCTCGTGGCGTGTCCTGTCCGCTTATCCACAACCACATTGATAACGTTCACGTCCCGCAGGGTTGCGATAGCATCCGCGAAATGACGGATAATGGCCAGCCGTTCGTGCTTCGCCAATTTTTGAAGCGACGGGGCCAATTTTGACGGCTTGCTGAGCATCTCAGCCGCATGCAACTCATCTTCAATATTTACCTTATAACGACCACGAAGCCACCGACGAAATAAGGCCAGTTCTGAAAGAGTCTCCCGCCACCGCAATTCATGCACTACCAATCCAGATAGACAGAAAAGCTGTGAGGGCGAGCCATCCCCCGGCATGCCGCAGTCCCCGCTGTCATCCACATACATCAGATACATCCAACCGACCCTTTTCCTAACATCGACAGAGACGTGGCAAACGCGCAATCGCAGGATTTTCCTTCATGCGGGCTGCGAGCCGTTGGCTTTGACGCCTTCCAATTGCTTATTGTATTGGTGCCCTATTGAGGCTTTTTGTATAAAATTCTCCAGGGCCCGCTTTTTTAACATTACGTGACTCCTTATCAATTTTTCCCGAGTATTGCCGGCAGTGATGAGAACGTGAGGACGTGTCTTATTCATGGCTCTATATTACCGCAAAAATCCCGCCGGATAAACGCAGCCGCGCAATGGAAACCCGCAGCCATTACACCCGAACCCAAGACCAAACCGCCGGTCGCTGATGCCTTTCACAAATCCCAACAAAAATGGGCAATCCCGCAGCAGGTAAACCCCCTTGAATTGACTTTGCGATCCACACCGGACGGGGTAGAATTTGCGGGTTGAAACAATGGACCCATTGGGCGAACTTATGGTTGCAGCATGCGAAGTAATCTTGAAAATCAAGCCCAGCGGCAGCCAATGCCGCCGCAGAACTTCCGTTTCCTCCACCGAAGTTTATCGCCGGAACCTCGGCTTAAACAATCATGGCCGGGATGGTGAGAGGACCGGTTTAATAAAGGTCTCGCCAATCGCCACTGCTGCATACATTGAGTTTCCCAAGGCTAGCACTGATATCGGTTTCATTGGACGCACAAATGTCGAGTCGGCATAAGCCTAAATGGCTGTTGGCCATTTATCTGGGCTGCTTTGAACTTCTCTTGACCTCGTTCTGCGGCTTCATCGCCGTCGCGGCCGCCGGGTATCGGCCAGGGGTAGCCGTTAGGAACATTCTGGCGAGTTTTCGTGCGCTAGAAGAAACGAGGAGCGTAGATGGCCTTTCGGTGACCGGCTTTGCTTTGGTATTGTGGCTTGTGTGGACCGCTTTCTTTGCGTTCACGATAATTACCGAAATCATATTGCTAATCTTGGTTAAAAGAGCTTCTCGGTCGGTGGACCGTTATCGCGAATCGGATAGGCCAAACGCCGATTTCAACTTCACGATCGATTTTATGGAGAATGTACCGATGAAAAAAACGGTGAAACCTTCCCTGCCGTGGTCCATCGTCCTTGCGATGTTGATATTCTCGCTGTGGTATCGCGTGCCGACAGGTTGGGGCAGTTCGACCGCCGCTGACAATGAAATAACTTTGGCCCGCGGGAGCAGCAATTCGCGAGGTGATTCCATTGATTTAAAGGCATTGCGGAAAGCAGCCGCAGCCGGTTCCGCGCAGGCTATGAAGACGATAGGTGAACGGTATTATCGGGGCAACGGGGTCAAAAAGAGTTATTCCAAGGCGATGGCGTGGTTCCGCAAAGCCGCTGCGAAGGGGGATGGCCATGCAATGACCAGCATCGGTTGGCTGTATGCGAATGGTCACGGTGTCCTAAGGAATTACGCCAAGGCTATGGAGTGGTACCGTAGGGCTATCGCAGCAGGAGACGCCGCCGCCATGAGTTATGTCGGTGTTCTGTATGCGGCGGGTCGAGGCGTCCCAAAGGATTACACCAAGGCTAGGGCATGGTTTGGTAAAGGCGCCGCATTAGGAAGCCCGGATGCGATGCGCAATCTTGGAGTTGAATATGCCAAGGGGCAAGGTGTCCCACAGAATTACGCCAAAGCCATGGAATGGTTCCGCAAGGCTGCCGCAAAGGGGGATGACCGTTCAATGAACTTTATCGGTGGACTTTATGCCCAGGGGCAAGGCGTTCCACGAAATTACGCCAAGGCCAGGGCATGGCTCTATAAATCCGCTGCATTAGGGAACACGGATGCAATGTGCGTTATTGGCTGGTTTTATGCCAAGGGATATGGGGTTCCGCAAAACTACGCCAAGGTCATGGCGTGGTACCGCAAAGCTGCGGCGGCAGGGGTTGGGGCCGCCATGAACAATATCGGTGACATGTACGACATGGGCCGAGGTATTCCGCGAAATTACACCAAAGCCATGTATTGGTGGCGCAAAGCTGCTGCGGCGGGGGTTGGGATTGCGATGGAGGCTATTGGCGTTCTTTACGACAGGGGCCGCGGCGTGACGCAGAATTACGTTAAGTCCATCGCTGGAAAAAATTTGATATTTCACTTCTGTGATGTGTAAATGTTTTAGTGAAACGATCTACTGGGTTCTCGTTAATCGTTGTTCGTTGAGCGCAGCGTTTCGTTGTTCACTGAGCGCAGCGCCCTTATCTCCACCCGCCGCCCCCTATAGCATCAGCACGGCACCGGAAGCACGAATGATAGTTCCGATTCCGCACGGCGCTTTCCCGAATTCTGATCTTTGATCATTGATCATCGATCATTGAAGCCGGGAACCGGCGCTGTTTGAAAAGATGAAGAATATGATGTCCCGGCGCGCCGGGACATGACCCGCTCTCGGCGAAGATTCTCCGCGCTGTGCTGCAGCATGGATGCCGTAGTCGCGATGCGATTTGAAATCGCGTATCGGGATTGCTCGTTGTTCGTTAAGCGCAGTGTTTCGTTGTTCGTTGAAGTGAACCGCCCGCGCCCACTCCGCGCCCAAAAAGCCTTCTAACTTCTAACTCCTAACCCCGTAGGGGCCTCAAAACATCTTGGCCCACTTGGCCCCCTTGAACCAAACCCGCTGCCATCAAGCCTTTTCTCACCATTTGGAACTTGGCCACCTTGCCCTCCTATCTTGGCCCACTTGGCCACCTTGAAATTCGCAACGACCCCGTTGATCGTTGTTACATCGCCCGCATAATGGTTATCATCGGTCGTTTAATGGAAGGTTGGGAAGTTTGGGAATATCGGGACCAAGTGCCATGAAGAGTTATCGTAAAGAATTATGGTTTAATGTGCCGACACGTCGGGCATTCATTAATATTACGCCGCAGGATTCACGGGGCTTTGTCCAGCCTGTCCCAAGCCAGAAACGAGGCGAGGAACAGCCGGGCGCAATCTTCTTTTCTCACGCTTTGCCAGCGACTGAATGCCTCCTCCGCCCGATCAATTAATGTCAGAGCATCGCTTCGGGTGAAGGCCTTAGCTATATCGTAATCCGCCTCATGCCGAGCCTGCTGCAGTGTGACAAACGCCTGTGCCGTCATCCGCAAATCCAGCGGAACATTGGTGGGCGGTATGTGAATCTGAAAACGCTTCGGCAGCGTTCCCGATGCGAAGGCTTTTGCAACCTTGGCCATTTCCGCGTGTGTGTAAACACGGTTAAGGGCAGCCTCGAGGCGATCATCACGTACAACAAGCCCCGATGCCTCGGAAATTAGAAGGTGAAAAAGCGCGTAGTAGGCCGTGGACACGGCACGCCGTAGACTTGCCTGCCTCGGTCTGCGAGGTTCTCGGCATGCGAGAAATTTGGCGGCTGGTCCAACAAATCCTGATGGAGACTCACCGTTCACCACCCGTCAGGCTGGCCTGTTCTTCGGCGCTGCGAAAGCGGATGTAAGGCCAGTATTCGGGACCAACTGCTTCCTGCAAAATTTGACGCAAGCCTGCAGTGTTCTTACGCAGTATTTGCGGCTGCAATGCTTGACCGTCCGCAATCACCCATATCCAAAGGGCCGGATCGCCGTTGACATCCCGCCCGCTCTCAAATCGCAACTCACGCACCCACGGGGGCATTCGACCGGAAACCAGATGCTCAATGCGCTTGCCGGCCGCAAATGCCTCCGGATCGGCGTATTTAGAAAAATCCAATATTTTTACAATCTCTTGCAGGAGTTGAAAGCCAATTTTCCGCTGCTTGGGCGACAGCGGTTGATCCGGGCGTATCCCTGAAGCAAGGGCACGAAATTTATTAACTCGCTCCCGCATCCGCCGCCTCTCAATTCCCCCAAGAAAATCGAAGTCAGTATCATCGTAGCCCGCCACAGCCCCCGGAGTTGCCCAAAGGTCGAGTGACACGTTGCGAGCCTGGCCTGTTTCCGCTCCCGTCATGGTGGTCAAGCCTGAATCCCCCCAAGCCACCCGCACATTTCTCCAGAACTCGTTAAGTGCCATTTCATCGCTCCATTTCACGGCGACGACCAATTCTTATTTATACTAATTATACCACAAATCGTGCCGGGAAACGTACCGCCGACGTCCGCTCCGCACCCCGAACGAAAATAGCAGCCCCCAGTTCCGATCCGCCTCAGCGCTACCATACCATACGATTGCCTTGGTGTAATCCCGGTGCGTCAGTAAAACCATTTGTGTCTTATGAACTGAAAGGAGTTCATCATGGAATGATCCGTTGGCCATGTAGCCAATCGGGCGTTGTCGGGAACAATCCTTGGCGACGAAGCCTCGGTTTGGCGAAGATAGCGGCATAGCCGAAGGCCTGCTGCCGGTCAACGCGATGCACATCAGTGCCAGTGTTTTCATTAATGATGACGAGCTGGGCCTGATGCGAGACTGGGAAGCGTGGCTGGAACAATTGGCTCCAGAAAAGCCATACAACCGGTATCGGCACAATGATTCCGGGGAGGACAACGCGGATGCGCACCTGAAGCGTACGATCATGGGGCGGGAGGTGACGGTGGCAGTAACCGGAAATAAGTTGGATTTCGGGCCTTGGGAACAGATTTCCTATGGGGAATTCGACGGGAAGCGGCGTAAGCGTGTGCTGATAAAAATCATCGGTGAATGACCGACCCAGTTGCGGATTGTTCTCGGGCCGGGCTGGGGTTACCGGTGAGAATGGTGGCGTCGAGATTTACCTCTTTGCGGGCGTAAAGGCGGCCAGACCAGACGCTGCCGCCACGAATGTAATAGTCCCACATGCTTGCCGCCAGTACAGCAAGACAGAACAACATGCCCATTGGCATAAAAAATGGCGATCCAGGTTTCTGGCACGTGATGCGGCGCAGGCGTTCAAAATGGAGAAAGAATACGGCATTTACGGCCAACGCCAGAATAATCGCCAGCGCCCATGGCAGCGCCGGATGAAAGGAAAATGCGATCACGGCAAGAATGAAATAAAGCGGTACAAATACTCCGGCCAGGAGCATGATAAGGGTCGTGAATAGCGCAATAATCGGACTGCTGCGCAAGCCGGCATAGGCATTTTTTTTCAGCCCCAGGAATGTATCAACCAGGCCTTCATACATACGCCCGCTTAGCAGTTCACGCGTGCAGACTGTAAAAACCGTCAGCCCCTTGGCCCGTGACTGCGTGCCCAAAGCCAGGTCTTCGACCAGTTGTTTATGGATGGATTCATGGCCCCCCATGGATTTATAAGCGTGGGCACGAAAAAGCATGTACGCGCCGCCGGTCAGGGGTGTGGGAGTTTTCGGATCATTCGAGCGATAAAGCGGGGCTAATGTCAGAAGCGCATGTTGCGCCATGAGCATGACCGATTGTTCAAGTAAGCCACCGGTTTCCATGCGCGGAAGCAGACTGAGCATGTCAATGTTGCGATGTTGCTGGAGTTGTACCATTTTTTGCAATGATTGCGGATGGTGCCAGATATCTGAATCGGTAAATAGAACCAGATCTCCATCAATGAGACCAACGGCCTGCTGAATCGCCCAGACCTTGCCACCCCATCCAGTCGGAGGGGGTTGACGATGATGAATGACGCGTAAATGAGGATACCGGCCCATAAGTTCACGACAAACAGTGCTGGAATTGTCGGTGGATTGATCGTCCACAAATATGACTTGGTAATCCGGATAATCCAGTTCGCACAATGACCCAAGGGTGCGGCGTAAAATGTGCCCCTCATTGCGGCCAGGGGCGATAATCGTCACTTTGGGCCAGGGATTGGGATCGCCCGGGTACCTTGGGGGAGCATCATCCGGGCCAATGAGCGCATTAAAAGCAGTGGGAGACGTGTCTTTATCACAAATGAACTTGGCGGTGGTACGCATGGCCTTGGAAAAGCACACGCGCATCCAGCTCGCCAGCAGTACTGCCAGCCACACGCACACTATCCACCCTGCCGTGATCTGCATGAACGCCTTTCGCCAAGAACTCGTGTTCCGACATTGTTTACGGAAAGGCCGGGACATCGGATTAAATGTGCCGTAAATAGTCGCATTAAAGTCGGTCCAATGCGTCCAATTCCGCTTCGCTGGCGCGGCCCTGAATGAACCGCTGCACTTCCGGATCGGGGCAGGCGCGAATTTCATCCGCGGTACCGCAATAGACGATTTTGCCATGCAGGAGCATGACGATACGATCGGCTACTTTAAAGGCGCTGGCCATGTCATGGGTTACGACAATGCCGGTAACTTTAAATTGCTTTTGCAGTTTCAGGATTAATTCATTAATCACATCCGAACGAATGGGATCCAAACCGGTGGTTGGTTCATCGTACAGGAGCACTTCCGGATTCATGGCCATTGCCCGGGCCAATGCGACGCGCTTACGCTGCCCGCCGGAAAGATCGGCGGGCATTTTCTTTTCGGAACCGGCCAAGCCGACGATAGCGAGCTTTTCGTGGACGGTTTGGGCGATTTGCGTTTCAGTGAAACCGCCTGCCTGCCGCAGGGGGAAAGCGATATTTTCTCCAACGTCCATGGAGTCAAATAGCGCGCTGAGCTGGAAAAGAAATCCGAACCGCTTGCGAATGGGTTCGAGTTGCTTGTCGGCCAGATTGTCAATGCGCCGGCCATGAAAATAAATCTCGCCGGAATCAGGTTTCAACAATCCGACAATGTGTTTCAGAAGCACGGATTTACCGGTTCCGGATGGGCCAATGACCACCGTTGTCTGATCGGCAGGAATGTCCAGTGTCAGGCCATTGAGTACAACCAACGGGCCGAATCGTTTGTGGACGTTTTCAAAACGAATCACCGGCACAGCGGAGGATTGCTTAGATATTGCGGGCATAGGCAAATGACTCACAGGATACTGGGTTGATTGGGCCAGAGCATGATGTAAATGTTATTGAGCATGACGGCAAGAATAAAATTCGCCAGGAGAATCACGCAGAAGCCGGCGACGAAACTTTCGGTGCATGCCCGCCCGACGCCCTGAGCGCCATTTCCGCAACGAAACCCCTTGTAGCAGGCAATCGTTGAAATAACCAGTCCGAAGAAAAAGGCTTTAATAAGCCCGACATTAACGGTAAACATGTCCATTCCGGTTTGCGCGTAATGCCAGAAGGGGTAATTCCGGACACCTTCCGTGCCAACGGCAATGAGCCATCCACCCAAAATCCCGATGGAATCGCTGAATACCGTCAGCACGGGCGTCATAATGATACAGGCCAGCACCCGCGGCACCACCAGGGTTCGCACCGGATCGGCAGCCATCACCCGCAGGGCGTCAATCTGTTCCGTTACCCGCATGGTTCCCAGTTCGGCAGTCATAGAGCCGCCGAGCCTGCCGGCAAGCATCACCGCGGTAAGAACCGGGCCGATCTGCTTTACGACGCTTATAACAATGACCGAACCGACGCGGTTGCCTGCGCCAATTGCTTTGAATTGCGGATAGGCCTCGACGGCCAATACCGCCCCGATAAATCCGCCACCCAGCATTACCACTGGAATGGAAAGCGTTCCCATTTCGTACATTTGTATGAAGAGTTCTCGGATGGTTCGCCGGTTCATGCCGGTAAATATGCCGTAAATAATCGAAAACAAAAAGCAGCCAAAGTCCCCTGCCGTCTGTACCGCGTGGATATTCCAAGCTCCAATTGTCGCCAAAAAACCGATAATGGGATTCGCCATTCTCGCAGGCAAACTTTGATTGCTTTCCATATCAATATCTCTACAAGCCCATAATATCCGGCGAAATTCCGCCGCCACGGATACCGATCCGTTCCCGTATTGTATACGCCCCGGGCCAAGGTTGGGTAATTGCCGCACGGAAAATTTAACTCCCGGCACACCGCTTGGAATCAGCCGCCGGCACAACCGCCTTAATTTTGGGCAAAGCCATCAAAAAAGCCATTTGGCTGCACGAAAATCAGCAGCCCGCCAAAAGGGTAAAATCGCTGGATAAAGAAAATAAAATGCTAGGAGTCTGTCCAAGTAATGGCCGGGATTGCGATGGGGCTGAGATGTCCCGTATGCGCGGCGGAGGATTGAGCCGACTCTGAAAGATGAGTCTGCGAGATCCGACAACAAAGCAGGCGGGGCATTTCAGGCCCACCTCCCGGCGCGGGGCCTGTTGATTTAGTCGCGAAAAACGTGATATCCAATTTTTCCCCGGATGTCGCTTCGGGTAAAAATAAAAACACCTCCGATCACACCGGGGTCCCATTTTTTCCGAATGCGGCACACGTTCGCCTTCCCTACCGGTTTT
>JAJZVR010000285.1 GCA_021847065.1 Planctomycetota bacterium
TAAATGGCGGCGGGCGGTACCTGCCGGCCATTTCCGGCTCTTTGGACGTTTTTGGAGTGTTCCCTGATGTATTGGTCCCGCACCTTAATTCCTACCAGCCGCGAAGCGCCAACGGACGCGGATATTCTCTCACACAAACTCATGATCCGCGCGGGGCTGATTCGCCGCATCAGTGCGGGCGTTTACGACTGGCTTCCGCTGGGTTGGCGATCCATGCAGAAAATCAACGCCATTATCCGGCAGGAAATGAACGCCATTAACGCGGAAGAGATCCATCTGCCCGCCCTGCTGCCTGCCGAATTATGGAAACAGACCGGCCGCTATTTTGACTACGGCGCCCTGCTTTTCAAGCTCAAGGATCGTAAAGGCACGGAAATGATCCTCGGCCCAACGCATGAAGAGTGTGTCACCGAACTCATAAAAGCTTACGTCAGCAGCCACAAGCAACTGCCCATCACACTCTATCAGATTCAAACCAAATTCCGTGATGAGGCCCGGCCTCGCAATGGCATGCTGCGCGTGCGCGAATTTTTTATGAAAGATGCCTACAGTTTTCACAGTTCTCTGGATAGCCTGAATCAAACATATCAGGATATGTACAATGCCTATGTACGCATTTTCCAGCGCTGCGGAATTCCCGCCATTCCGGTGGAAGCCGAAAGCGGGCCTATCGGCGGCGATGCCAGCCACGAATTTATCTGCCCGTGTGAAGCGGGCGAAGATGTCATTGTGCGCTCTGATGATAATTCCTGGGCGGCCAACCTGGAACGCGCTGGCCGTAGTACTCCTTTGCCTGATTTTTCCGCCGCACCGCAACTGCCCTCTGAAGAATTGGCGAAAATTCACACCCCTGATGCCGCCGCGGTTGATGACGTCTGTAAACTTCTGAATATCCAGCCCACGCAGATGATTAAGACCATGGTATTTCGCTTGGGAGATGCCAAATCCGGAAAATGGATCGTCGCCTGCGTCCGCGGCGACCATGAAATCAATGAAGCCAAAATTCGCCGTGTCGCCGGGCCTGTTGAACTCGCTGATGAAGCCGCCGCTCGCGCCGCCGGTTTTGTCATCGGTTATGTCGGCCCACATGTCGTCAACACCATCAGCGCCGAACTGATTATTGACCCCGATGCCCTGCTGATCGCCAATGCCACATCAGGCGCCAATGAATCGCATTGGCATGTGACCAATTTTAACTGGAAGCAGCATCTTTCCGCAGATGTGCAAACCAGAGCTATTATCGCGGATATTCGCAACGTCACGCCCGCGGATAAAGCCCCCAATGGCGCCAATCTGATTTTCAGCAAAGGCATTGAACTCGGCCACGTATTTAAACTTGGAACCAAATACAGCGATGCCATGGGCGCCACCTATTCCGATGATAAACAGCAGAGTCACAGCATAATCATGGGGTGCTACGGCATCGGGCCGGGCCGCATTCTCGTTGGCGCCCTGGAAACACTTTCCGATGCCGATGGCATCCGCTGGCCCATGGCCATCGCACCGTTCCACGTAATTATTACACCCATCAAATATGATGGACAGGCTAAAGAAGTTGCGGACCGTCTGCATAAGGAACTTTCCGCACGCGGGATCGACGTTCTCGTGGATGACCGAGACCAGCGCCCCGGCGTAAAATTCAAAGATGCTGATCTTATCGGCATCCCGCTGCGTATCGTATTAGGTGACAAGGGCCTGGCTGTCGGGCACGTAGAGTTAAAAGCCCGATCTAAGAAAGATCCGGAAATGGTAAGCCTGGATAGCATTGTCGAACATGTATCCAAGCTGGTGCAAACGTAAGTGAGCAAGCGTGGCGAGGTGCTGGACATAACAGGCCAACATGTATGACGAAGTGTCATGTTCCTGGATTGCTGGCCAACCGCCCTGCCGCTTTCGCCAAAACATCAATGCTTCACCGTCCAAATGTACGGAAGTGTCCTGCACGAACTTTCATGTGCCCAACCTCACCGGTATGTGCAGACATGCCACGGAAAACCGTCATTCCGGAGGATGCTGGAAGATGATTGGTCGGTGCCGCGATAACGCCATTAAATGCAACCGGTGACGGTGCTCCCATGGGATCAATCTTTGGATCAACTGGCACAAGTGAAATAATGTACAACCTGGGATTTACGTGAAAGCAAAAGGCGGAACCTTTAACATGCCGTTCGTTCGTACCGCGTACCCGAATGTTAAAGTGCTTCGCTAGTTGCAATGAAACTCGGCCACCATTGAGGCATGTAATCGCAATTTTATTCGTCGGCAATACGGACAGTATACCATGATTGATCACCACCTCACGCACGATGCGTGGTGCTTTTACCAGGTAGATTTTGCCCGCCTCAGCTATAACAACCGGCGGGTTCATGCTTTTGATCGGGACGGTTCTCACACCCGGCCAAGCGCTGCTTCGCAACGGCGGCGACGACGCCGCTGCGAAGCAGGATAAAACCACGAAAAAAGAAATTCCGGCGACGATAACCGAGCCACGCATATTCATGTTCGCACCTTAGAATAAAGCGCAACGTAAAATGGAACTTTCTATATTATATCGAATTGCCCGCCCACACGGCAACAGGTTTAAAATGCAGCGTTCATGCAGCTCGGAAATCTTTCCAGTGATTCGTTCAGGACTGTGAAAAATCCAATTACTGAAATGCGCTACACCAGCACAGTTTGCCGCATACCGTTGCTGATGTGCCGGGCGGTGCGTTCCAGCAGATATTCCTGCCCTTGCAGCAGATGGCTTAATTTTTTCAGCGCTGCAACTTCAATTTGTCGGACCCGCTCACGCGTAATGCCCAGGCGCGCGGCAATTTGATCAAGTGTAAATGTTCCATTTACGCCAATACCGTTGCGCAGGCGTAAAATGAATGCCTCCCGCGGTTCCAGGTGGGTCAGCGTAACTTCAATAACATGCGCCAACTCATTGTGCTCCACCGCCGCTTCCGGTGCCGGTGTGCGAAGGTCTTCCAGTAGTTCATGCACTGAAACAACATTGTCATCGGCACGATCAGAAAATGCCGCCGCGTGCATGGTGCATGATGCTTTGCGCGCCGCCGCCACCATCGCCGCACTTAGATTCATCCGTGTGGCCAAGTCAACATCCGCCATGGCCTCGCCATTGTCATTGCGGCTGGTGGTTGTTTCATCCTGCAAACGCGCAATGCGTTGACTCATGTATGTCGGCAGACGGATGGGCCGGCCATTAAGCGTCAGCGCTTTACGAATAGCCTGCCGCACCCACCAGGTGGCATAGGTGCTGAATCGCACTTCTTTATTCGGATCAAACAAATCTACCGCCCGCACCAGGCCAATGTTGCCCTCTGCCACCAGATCAATTAACGAAACGCCCCTGCGAACATAACGCCGAGCAATGCTGACCACCAGGCGCAGATTGCAGCGGATCATTTCCTGCCGGGAAGTTGGATCACCCTGTTCCCGAATCTGCCGCGCCAGCGCCCGTTCCTGCTCGGCAGTTAAAAGCGGAAACTTGCGTATCTCATCAAGATACCAATGTAAATCAGGTTCACTTGCCATGAGACCTACTCCCTTCAAAACCCTTCCGGACTAAATTTTCTTCTCAACGAGTTGATTCAGATGCGTAAAACGTAGAACCAACTGAAAGATAATGTACAGAGTGGTATCGGTGTTTGGCAAGCGAAAACTAAAATATTTTTCTGCCCGGTGTAGTCCCATAAATTCACATTGCGGCAACAAGCTCCGATTGTACCGCCGCAGCGCTGTTGGCGAGCCTGCCGAATATGGTCAGCCCATGCACCACACGCACGTTCACAGCCACAATCTGGCCTTCCAGATTTGCCGGGCCATCAAATACCACAATTTGATCCGCAGTGGTGCGGCCTGTTAATTGAATGTGACCATCAGCTATTGCCATTGGTTGATTTACCGGACGTGGACTGGCACTTTGCATGGCACCCGCCAGACGGGGGCCAAGCTCTATCCGCGCAGCTTCCGCAGTCGCATGTGGCTTCAGAGCACGCTCCGCCGCACCGGCAATCACCGATTCAGCCGGTTGATCCCATCCGCTGGGACCTTCGCACAACACGTCTACCGTGGAATTGATAAGTTCACGATTTAACTTTTCGCAAATATCATTTTGCAAGGCCAGCAAATCCTGATGGCGCGACCGCTTCACCGCCTCGGAAACATCATCCTCATGCCGCCGGATGGCCACGGTGCCGGGCCGTGGCGAATATTTAAAAATGTACGCATTTTTATATCTCGCCTGGGCGGCCAATTCGCGAGTGGCCTGATAATCCGCTTCGGTCTCGGTCGGGAAGCCGACAATAAAATCACCAACAATGGCGATTCCCGGCATATAACTTCTGGCGCGGTGCAGCAATTCGAGATAACTTTCCACACTGTAGCCGCGATTCATTAATTTCAGTATTCGGTTGGAGCCGCTTTGCGCCGGGATATGCAGATATCGGCATATTCTTTTACATTGCGCCATGGTTTGGAGAATATCATCACCAAAATCCGCCGGGAAACTGGTAATGAACCGCAAACGTGGCAACTGCGGTAATTCATCATGTACGCGCTGGAGCAACTGCGCAAACGTGGTGCGGCGCGGCATGGGGCCACCCGGACCGGACGCGGATGTCTCCTCATATACATAATGATTGACGGTTTGCCCCAGCAGCGTAATTTCCCGTGCGCCGGCATCCACAA
>JAJZVR010000286.1 GCA_021847065.1 Planctomycetota bacterium
GCCATCGCGCTGGACTCCGGCTTTGCCAACCTTTCCAACTTCAACCGCCGCTTCAAACTCGCAAAAGGCATTACCCCACGGCAATATCGCGCCATGTATAACCAGGCCGGCGGATAACGCGCCTGCCAAAGTGGAAAAAAAGTATTACTTACGTTGAAAAATCATATAGACACGCCGCCTGTGGCCGCTTTAAACTCCACACCCATAATCTCGCCCGTTGGCGTCGGCGGGCAACTACACAGTAATTTAAAAGGATATACTCATGAATATGAACCTCCAACCCGCTAACCCTCAAGACCCCATACAGACAATCCCAGAATTGCCGCAACTGGGTTTGACCACGGCAAGTCTCCGGGAAATTATCCCCGCTCCGGCTGCTGCGAAACCGACACGCATCGCCTTTCTGGGTTGCGGGGTAAAAATACACTTTCCATGGGATAAAACCTGCGCCAGCTATGACCGGGCATTTGTGGCTGCCCGCGCTGCCCTGGATCCAACATCCTTTGAACTAATCCGCACTTCGGAGCCGTTTGAGAATCCTGATGAGCTGGTGCGGTGGCTCAATGAGAATGCTACCGATCTCGCCGGAATTATTCTGTTTCATGCAGCCTACACCGCCGGTGAAATCGGCTCCTATCTGGGCCGGTGGCTTACGGATCATCCGCTGCCCCTGTTGAGTTGGTCATTCCCCGATCCGCACAGCGAGCGCCTGACCGCGAACAGTCTCTGCTGCCAGAATTTTATTCTCAATATGCTCACGCGGTTCGGCGTCCGCTATGCCTGGGCACATCAGAAGACTCAAGAAGGACCGCCACCGATCTTGTGGACGTTTTGCCGCAGCGTCCGCGCCCGCCAGCGACTGCGCTACGGAAAACTTCTGCATGTTGGCGGAACGCGTGTAACGGCTTTTTATGACGGTGAAACCGACGAACTGGCCGTGATGCGGCGCTTTGGCCTGCGGTTTGATCGTGTGGATCTGGAGGCGGTATTTCAACACGCCCGCACTTTTAGTGATACGATAGTGAAACGCTTGGCGGATTCTCTGGTCGGCTCACCTCGGTGCGCACGGCGCGAGGTGCCTGATGTGCAGATTTTTCAAACGCTGCGGCTGGGACTGGCCATTATGGATATGGCTGTGAAACATAACTACATCGGCTGTACGATTAAAAGCTGGCCCGAACTCTTCGACCAGTATGGCTGCGCCGCTGATGACGCAGTGTCCATGCTCAATGACGCTGGTTTATGTACCGCCGAAGAAGGGGATATGCACGGCCTGATTTCATCACTGGCCATGTACCTGTTGTCGGACGGACGCGCGGTTCCCACCATGATGGATATATCCGGGGTCGATTCGATCGCCAATCGCATCGCTTTGTGGCATTGCGGTGCCAGCCCCACCAGACTCCTGAAGCCGGGCACCAAGTTTGAAGCGCGGCGACATTCCATACTGGAAAACGCCGATGCCACGACCGCTGTCGGTCTGATGGTGGAATTTCTACTGACAACCGGACCCGCTACGGTCGTAAGGTATCAATCGCCCGCCGCCGGACGTTGCTTCACCTTTGAAGGGGAAATGATGGATTGCCAGATGCCCTTCCGCGGCGTTTACGGCGAAATGCAACCCACCGCGCCATGGACCGCAACTGATTTGATCGGAACGATCATCGCAAAAGGTCTGGATCATCACTGGTCTTTGGGATTCGGTCATTGGAAACCCAGCCTGCAGTTGCTAAACCACTGGCTGGGTGTGACGGAGTTGACATCGGAACATCCCGCCGAATTGTCCGGACTAAGCCGGTCGGCTTAACACAGTGCGCGAATTTTGAGTGTAATATGCAAAATGATGAGATACCGGCCCGCGACCAATTTCGCCAGCAGCTCTTTCGGGACGGAGTTATCAGCAATCCAAACGCCCGTTTGATGCCTTTGGCTGGCGGCGTGTCCAGTGATATTTATCTGGTGGAGGATGGCGACAAACGCCTGGTGGCCAAGCGGGCATTGGGAAAGTTGCGCGTGAAGGAAGAGTGGACAGCCGATATTTCCCGCAATCGGGTGGAAATCGAAGCGCTGCGTTTAATGGGACATCTGCTCTCGAATGTCGCCCCCCGCCTGCTTGCCGCGCATGGCGACCAAGGCTATTTCATCATGGAATTCATGGACGAGCGATTTGTTAATTGGAAGCACCTGCTGTTGAATGGCCAATGCGGCGAAAGTCATGCCCGGATTGCGGGCGGCACGCTGGGGGTGCTTCATCGCCGAACATGGGCCATGACGGAGTTAACCGAAACATTGGGAAAATGGGAAGATTTCAGACAGTTGCGCGTCTCCCCCTATTTTGAGGTGCTGGCAAGTAAACATCCGACCATCGCCAACGCCGTGGCGGTACAGATTGGTCATTTGCGTCATAGTCCACACAAAAGTCTCGTGCATGGTGATTACAGCCCTAAAAATATGTTATTTTGCGATTCCCAACTGGTGGTGTTGGACTGGGAAGTCGCCTGGTTCGGCGACCCCGCGTTTGATATTGCGTTTCTGTTGAATCATCTGCTGCTCAAAGCCATCCATCGCCAACCGCAGGCGCAACAGTTTGTGCATTTGGCACAGGTTGCGTGGCGGGCTTATGCTGAAAATCTCGGCATGGAAAAATTCAAGTTCATCGCGCCAACGGTACCAACATTGTTGCCCCTGCTGCTGCTGGCCCGTATCGATGGTAAATCACCCGTGGAATATCTGAACCGTGAAAGCGACAAGGAACTGGTTCGGCGTTTCGCTCTTAACACCATCTTATCCCCTCGGCCCACGACGGAAGACTTATGCTCGGTATTCAGCGATTTTTTAAAGGATCATGCCGGTGAAAATAACTGACATCATGGCGTATCAGATTTTTGATTCCCGCGGCAACCCGACGCTGGAGGTCCAGGTAACGCTTGAAAATGGCATCCAGGGTCACGGCCTGGTTCCGTCCGGAGCATCCACCGGCCAGTTTGAGGCCTTGGAATTGCGCGATGGCGATCCCGCGAAATATCGGGGAAAATCCGTTTTCCACGCCATCGCCAATGTCACCGGCGAAATCGCCCCTCACTTGCGTGGACATGATGTCTTCGCCCAGCGTGAACTTGATAAAGCCTTGATTGCTTTGGATGGAACCGAAAACAAATCCCGTCTCGGTGCCAATGCCATTCTCGGCGTTTCCCTGGCCGCCGTGGATGCCGCTGCCCGGTGCCGTGCTCTACCCATTTTTGAATACCTTGCCGCCGGACAATCCGTAACGCTCCCATTACCGGAAATTCAAATTATCGGCGGCGGATTGCACGCCAACCGCGCCATCGACATACAAGACATCATGGTCATGGCCATCGGTGCCCGCAGCTATGAGGAAGCGCTTGAAATAACGCATAATATATACCACGCCACTGGTGATCTGCTGACCGAACGCAAACAGCGCTGCGGAATCGCCGATGAAGGGGGCTTCTGGCCGCACGTTAAAACCAATGCGCAGGCGCTGGAATTATGCCTCGCGGGAATTGAAAGGGCGGGCTACACCCCCGGCGTGGAAGCCGCGCTGTCACTGGATATTGCAGCCAGTGATCTTTACGATGAAAAAAATAAATGCTACCAGTTCAAACTGGAAAGCCGCACCTTCGACTCCGCCGGATTCTGTGCAATGATGACCGATTGGTGTCATCGTTATCCTATTGTAGCCCTCGAAGACCCCGCCGCCGATATTGATCTTGCGGGTTGGGCCATGATTCAGCATGAATTGGGAAAAACCGTAACGATTATTGGCGATGATTTGTTCGTCACCAACGCCGCTCGCATACGGCAGGGAATAAAAGATAATCTCGCCAACGCCGTGCTGATAAAACTCAATCAGATCGGCACCGTCAGTGAAACTTTGAACGCCATTAAGCTCACGCACGATGCCGACTGGCTACCAGTGGTCTCCGCCCGCTCCGGCGAAACGGAAGACGCTTTTATCGCCCATCTTGCCGTGGCCACCAACGCACCAATTCTTAAGGTAGGGTCCTTCGCCCGCAGTGAGCGCATGGTCAAATGGAATGAACTTCTACGGATAAGCAATTTTCTGGGTTCAAAGGTGAACTTCCGCAGCGCCTCGTCACTCCTGCGCTCTGGCATGGCTCAGAAGTGACGATGAACTGATACAAAAACCGACTTTTAGCCCCAATACGGTTTACTTAAGCCGGAGTTTAGCCCACAAAAATGATAAAACCCTTGCGGAGTTCCGGCGCGCCGGGATTCATTTTGTCACTTCCCGTTCCGCCACCGTACCAAGCACCGCCGCCACATCGATGGTCAGGCACTCCGACGAACCGACCAGCCCCACGGGTTCGTTGCGCAGAAGGCGCCACTGGACCCCACCCGGCAGCCCGGATTATTCGCAAAGCTGGATGAATTGATGATGGTCTGGCGTGCTGACAGATGGAATCCGCCAATCGCGGTATTACAACATGCACGCATGTATAATATTGTGTGTACGCGGGCAACCGTAAATAGCTGCCCCATTCTTACCAATGATCCGGCTCCGTCGATAACGATGGCGGCGCTTCGCCCGGTGCCGCAGCCCAGTTTTTATTCGGTGATGCTCCGGCGGTTACATTCCAAGTTCCACCTTGAAATACCATCCGTTCCGGCAGCCACGGTTTGTTCAGCGGTTTTCCGTCCAGCATTGCCG
>JAJZVR010000287.1 GCA_021847065.1 Planctomycetota bacterium
CAACTTCGCAAGGCGGCGTGAGTCGAAACCGGAACGTGTAGCCAAAATGGAATGTTTGCCGCTTCTGCACGGAGGGTGCGCGCACAGCAGCACTTTTTCATACGCCGAAGTGATTTCGCGACCGAACCTGTACCACCTATAAACATAGTTCTATTCCATCCGACCAGTTGCCAGCTATCGGGGATATACATTATGATAAATATTGATCGCTTTACAGTCAGTTGGGCCACAACAGATGCCTAACGAATACCGCCCACACTGCTAGCAAAAGCCGTCCACAGTCCGCTGGGCCACTACACCTCTTCTCCTGATCTCGTCCCGATGCATCGGGACGCGGCCATTATCTACGTGATCTCTTATCAGTGGTCATTGTAATCGCTTCCCTTATCATGAAAATTAGTCGCCCTACAATTGGGCGGGCACCACATGTTGTATTTTTGATCGGTGATCCTTGATCCGTGGCCGATGATAGTTGCTGGTCGTCCTCCCGCTGCCTCCTTGTGCAAACTTTCCCATCGTATCCGTGCAAGAAGTTTATCCCGTGCGCGCCGGGATGGTCCCATCTGGTTACGTCAGTGCCCCCCATGTCTCCGTCGCGGCATTTTGGTTGCGGCGGAGCTGCGCCTGGCGTAACGCGTTTGACACTTTATCTGACTAGTGTTATAGTTCTATAGTCACCTGCTTGGAGAGTTGTGTTGCGTTTGCGCATTGAACCATCATCGGGCGTGCCCATCAGTCGGCAAATTGCCGATCAGATTCGTTCGCAATGCGTGGCCGGGGCACTGAAAATCGGTGATCGCGTGCCGAGTGTCCGTGAATTGGCCCGTGAACTGGCCGTGAACCAGAACACCATTTTGCATGTCTATGAACGCCTGAACGCGGAGGGCTGGCTGGAAACCCGCCATGGCAGCGGAACATTTGTAAAGTCCAATCCGGTTGCCGCCGGACATAAAAATGCGCAAACCCAGGAATTGCTGGCACAACTCCGTCGGGCCTCCCAGCAGGCCGAGCTACTGGGCATATCACCACAGGAATTACATGACATGCTCAATGAATCCATGAGCGTGGAATCGGAAACTCACGTAATAAGGAGAACTCTATGACCCTGGCCATCAGCATTAAAAATCTGACCAAAGACTTCGGCTCCAAGCAAGCTCTGCGCGGCGTGGATTTGGAAATTCCTATCGGGGCCACCGTCGGCCTGCTGGGCGCAAATGGCTCAGGCAAAACCACACTGATTAAATGTTCCCTCGGATTGCTCCGGCCCACTACGGGTGAATGTCAACTGCTGGGTGAATCCGCATGGTCCCTTTCCGCCTCGGCCAAGGCCCGGCTGGGTTATGTGCCACAGGTAATTAATTTGTATCCATGGATGCGCGTGGCGGAGCTGATCCAATATACCGCATCTTTTTATGCCACGTGGAACCCGGAATTAACCGATCGGCTCATTAAGGAATGGGAGCTGCCGTTAAATGATCGCGTGCGCACGCTTTCGGTGGGCCAAAAGCAGCGGCTGGCCATTCTCACCGCTGTAGCCTATCAACCTGATCTGCTGATACTTGATGAACCCGCGGCCAGCCTGGACCCGCAGGCCCGTCGGCAATTTCTGCAACTGCTGGTGGAACTATCCGAGCCGGAACAGCGCACCGTATTATTTTCCACGCACATCACATCCGATCTGGAGCGTGTGGCGGATTATGTGGCGATTATGAAAGAAGGCAAAATCGCCTGGTTTGGCTCACTGGAAGCATTAAAGGAACGCACGCATACCAGCCTGGAAGACGCCTTTCTGGAAATTCAACAGGGGGTGCAACATGGGTAATCGGTATAAGGAGGTTTTGATGACGTATGTGCGGCGGCCATTTTCGTCATGGCGGGCGGGATTCTGGATATTGTTCGGTCTGTATCAGCTTTTTTTCGGATGGCTGCCAGGCGACGGAGTGTCGGCGACCTCCCTGGCGTGCGGGGTACTATTTCTTGGAGGGGCCCTCTGGCTACATTTTCGTGAGCAAATGGTCGATTCGCGGCGACGGTTGACGCCGAAGTTCATCCCGACACATATCGCAGTATTCCTCACACTCTCGGCATTCCTCATCGGTGTGGGTATTCTTCTATTGGTGCAGAACGTAAAGCCGGAGTTATTGGCAACTACCGGACTATTGCTGTTGCTATTCGGCTATATCGGCTGTTGCGTAGCAACGCAAATCCGGATCCTGCCTTATCTGGGATTCGGCGGCCTGTTCTGGTTCCTGGCATGGTATTTCAGTCAATCTCCTCATGCTCCGCTGGCCGACGCCCCAACGACGATGATGATTGCCTGTCTGGGAGCAGCATTAACTTTCGGAGCGATGGCGTGGATGTCATGGATTACCGAAGAACATTGGGGTTATGTGAAACCGGTCGGGTTCGATCCAGTGTTCCAAATTAGCCGAGCGACGGGCCGAATTCTTGGAAAGATTCTGGGGCCGTCGCAAAGACATCGAATACCAACCACCCCGGCTGTAACGGTTTCGATATCTTACGGCGCTCCCATGGCTAACCCCGGTGCGATCCGGACAGCGTTACGCCGCTGGCGAAAATCGGGTGCCTCGCAGACAGGGCTGTGGATGATAATCGGGCCTGTTTTGGCTTGGGTTTTCCTCTCGGTTCGGGTGACTGAAGGGGCACAAGCTCCGGGCATTCCGCCAAACTCTCAACTGCATAGCGGCGATTGCCTTCTTGTGTCCATATTAATTGGTGTCCCATTTGTGGTTATCTTGCCGGCACTTTTTGTCGCAGGCGTCTGGCGGCATCAGAGAAAGTACATGGAAATAGAGTCCCTTCGTCCCGCATCCCGATCTCAGTTTATCGGGGGGCTGCTTTCTGCAATCACCCTGCAGGTCGGATCGGTCTGGCTGTACTTCGCCGGGACGACGGCGATTATCGGCGGGTTGTGCTCCATAGAAGCTCATACTTTCCTCGCCTGCCTAGTGGATATAGCACCTTACTTGCTGGCGTCCTTCCTGGTTCAGTTTTTCAACGGTGTGCTGTGCCTATGGATTGTTTCGCACGCGCGATGGGCCACATTGCTGATTGGCGTTGCCGCGCTCACCGAGTTCTATTTGGTATTCGTCCTGCTTTTTCCATTGCGGAGCTTGGATACTGGCGCCGCATTGGTGTCGCGGGCACCGGCAGTCGTCGGAATTGCCGCCATTTGCATGCTTCTGGGCCTGATTCTGATTCCCTTCGTTTACCGCCGATGGATGAATCTGGAGATGGGGTGAGATAAACGTTCGCCGGGCGGAGAATATTAGGAGAGATGCCGAATGGATAATCGATATAAAGAAGTTTTGATGGCGTAGGGGTCTCGTGATCCGGAAAGGTGGTCGCTGAAACGTCGTCGCTTCCCTGCAAACTCTGCAAATGGTACCATTTTATCGCATGGCAAGAGACACGGAAATTAAGGTCGTCCAAGGAGATATCGTCGCGCAGCGCGACGTAGATGTGATCGTCAATGCGTGGAATCGCAATATCTTTCCGTGGTGGCTGTTAATTCCGCAGGGTGTGTCCAGGGCGATTCGAACTGCCGCCGGAGCTGCCCCATTCCGAGAATTAGCCCGGCGCGGCCCTATTCCGCTTGGTCACGCGGTCTTGACTGGACCGGGGAAGCTGCCGATCAAAGGCATTATTCACGTTGCCGGCATCAACCTGCTGTGGATGGCTTCCGAGAATTCGGTGCGGCTCTCCACGCGCAATGCCATGGCCTTGGCACATCAGCATGGGTTCAGATCGATCGCCATGCCGATAATCGGCAGTGGTACGGGCGGGGTTGCCAAGGCAATCGCCATCGACACCATGCGTGAGGAGGCCGAGAAATCCCTCTTTCAAGGCCAAGTGCGCATTGTTGAGTTCAGCCGCTCCGAGCGGGCTTCGCGCGAACGGATATAGACGGCGGAGGATTGCACCAGCTCCGAAAGGCGGGTCTGCGCGATCCGGCAACAAAGTGGGCGGCGCATTTCGCGCTGACCTCCCGGCGCGCCGTGCTTTTTTGCCCCCCCCCCACCCCTCAGCGGCGCGGCTCCCCGGCGCACCATTTTCGTCAGGTACGCTATTGCTCTGCCGCCCCGATGCGCTTCAGGAATTCCGCTTCATCTATGACATCCACGCCCAGCTTCCGGGCCTTTTCGAGCTTGCTGCCCGCATCTTCGCCCGCCACCACCAGTGTGGTGTTTTTGCTCACGCTGTCACCGGCTTTTCCGCCCAGGGATTCGATGAGCGCCTTGATTTCGTGCCGGGCATAGCGCTGTAATTTACCCGTGACAACCACCATTTTTCCTGCCAGTGGACCGTTGGTTTGCCTTACACGGGCCGGCGTGGTCTTTACGCCCAGGCCGTCCAATTCACGCAGCAACGCAATTCCGCCCTGCTCGTGCAGGAATCGGTGCATGGACTGCGCCACCACTTCTCCCACGCCTTCCACGTTTTCAAAATCCGCGACCGACGCATTCGCCAGAGCCTCCACCGATGGGAAATGCTCCGCGATATCTTCCGCCGTTCGCACACCAACGTGCAGAATACCCACCCCGCCCAGCAGGCGCTCCAGGCCGCGGTTTTTGCTTTCCGCAATCGCCGCAATTAAATTCGCGGCTGATTTTTCACCCATGCGTTCCAACCCGGCCACATCCTCAAGCTTAAGCCGA
>JAJZVR010000288.1 GCA_021847065.1 Planctomycetota bacterium
CACGATGACCGCAACATCCGTAACCTTTGAGGGTTCGACCATTCACGCGGCCAAAGCCATCGTTGATAATTCGGGACAAAGTTTTGAGGTCGGGGCGAAATTAGCCGCCGCCCTGCCGGCGGAAGACTTGGTGCATATATTTGTGCTTTCCGACGGCCTGGCGGTGAACGGCAGTGACTTGGTGCGGGGACTAACCAGTAAAGCGCCTGCGGGTGTTGCGATTACCGGCGGATTGTCAGCCGACGGGGCGCGCTTTGCGGAAACGTATGTATGTGCCGACGGCGTGGCGTTAACCAAACAAATTGTGGCCATCGGATTTTATGGCAAGAAGCTGAAAGTCGGGTACGGTTCCATGGGAGGCTGGGATTCGTTTGGTTTGGAGCGGCGCATTACCCGATCGGAAGGCAATGTGTTGTACGAACTCGACGGACGCTCGGCGCTGGAACTATACAAAGAATATCTTGGGCCGGACGCGGCGCTGTTGCCAGCCAGCGGATTGCATTTTCCTCTGACCGTGCGTGTCGATGGCTCCGCCGAAACGGTTGTGCGAGCAGTTGTGGCGGTGGACGAAGGCGCGCAAAGTATGACATTTGGGGGTGATATTCCGCAAGGCGGCATAGCGCAGTTGATGTCCGCGAACTTTGATCGGCTGGTGGATGGCGCGGTTGGTGCCGCACAAGAATGCCTCCGGCAGATCGGCGATTCCAATACGGAACTGGCGGTGCTGATCAGTTGCATGGCAAGGAAGCAGGTGTTGCAACAGCGGATTGATGAAGAAGTGGAGGCCGTGGTGGGCGTGATGGGGGATCGGGCGGTGACCACGGGGTTTTACTCCTACGGCGAAATTTCGCCCGCTGCACCAACAGCCCAATGCGCGTTGCATAATCAGACGATGACCATTACCGCCTTTGGGGAGGCCTGACAATGCACTCTTTGCTGGAACGGCAGCTTAAAAAGACCGGTATCCGCGGTACGCAGCAGTCTGAAGAATTTCAGCGTCTGCTAAGTCTGGTGGATGCGGTTTATCATCAGTCCGATAAAGATCGGCAGCGTATCGAACAAGCCATGGAAATCAACTCGCGCGAACTTATGCGGCGTAATGAACAAATTGCCGCAGCCGAACGCAAGTACCGTGAGATTTTTGACAACGTATCCGAGGGGATATTTCAGTATGGGCCGGGCGGGACATTTATATCCGTCAATCCGGCCATGGCCGCGCTTTGCGGTTATCTTCATGCTGAACAATTGAGGACGGCAATAAGTGACATCGGTACGCAAGTGTATGTGGATCCGACGCGCCACGCGCAAATACTCAATGAATTTGCGCTGCATGACTCGGTTAAAAACTGGGAATCCGAAATACGGCGTCAGGATGGGTCCATTCTCTGGATTATGGAAAGCACCCGGGCGGTATATGGGCCCGATGGTGAGGTAAAATATTACGAAGGTGTCATGCGGGACATCCACGCGCGCAAAGTTGCCGAGGCGGAGCGCGAACAAATGCAGCAGCGGCTTTCTGCGGTGGCGCGGCAGGCGGGCATGGCGGAGATTGCAACGGGTGTTCTGCATAATGTCGGCAATGTATTAAACAGTGTCAATATTTCGGCATCGTTACGTGCTGATCGTGCGAAGGGGTCAAAGTTATCGGGACTGGGTAAAGCCGTTGGCCTGTTTCAAGAACATCGTGCGGATTTGGCGGCATTTTTAACGCAGGACGAAAAAGGGCGGCAACTGGTGGATTATCTGGGGCGACTCAATGAACATCTGCTCAATGAACACAGGGACCTGCTGGCGGAGCTGGATTTACTGGTACAGAATATTGATCACGTCAAACATATCGTCAAAAGCCAGCAGACCTATGCCAAAACCACAATTACACACGAAACAATTTCCCTGACGGACATTCTGGAGGATGCCATCCGCATCAATCAGGAATCGCTTGATCGCCATCGCATCACGGTGGTGCGTGAACTGGCCGCCCTTCCACCGCTGACAATGGATAAACATCAGGTACTGCAGATACTGGTTAATCTCATTGCCAATGCCAAGCACGCCATGCGTGGAACCGTCGGTGAACGAACACTGACAATTTCCGCCTCACTACGGGCGGATGACTCCTCGCGCCTGATTCTGCGCGTATCCGACACCGGCGTGGGAATTAAATCTGAAGACCTTACCCGCATTTTTGCCATGGGATTCACCACCCGGACGGACGGCCATGGATTCGGATTACACACCTCGGCTCTGGCGGCGCAGAACATGGGCGGAGCATTAACGGCACAAAGTGCCGGACTGGAAAGAGGTGCAACATTCAGTCTTGAAATTCCAATTCGCTTTGACGATCAGGCTGTTGAAGCCGGAAGGGCCGCATGAGCATTGAACCGAACCATCGTCGCATTCTTGTCATTGATGACAACCGTGCCATTCATGATGATTTCCGGAAGATACTATGTCCGGCGGACATCGCCAATGGGATTGAGGATCTGGAGAAAGACCTCTTTGGATACACTTCAAAGGCGCATAAGCGGGAAACCTACGAATTACATTCGGCCTATCAGGGGCAGGAAGGCCTGGAGTTGGTCAACCGCTCCATGGAAACCGGTGAGCGCTACGCGCTGGCATTTGTGGATATGCGCATGCCACCGGGATGGGATGGCGTACAGACTATTGAAAAAATCTGGGAAGTGGACCCGGAAATTCAGATTGTGATTTGCACCGCATATTCAGATTATTCGTGGGAAGACATCAATCGAAAGTTTGAGGCCGCCGATCGCCTGTTGATTCTCAAAAAGCCCTATGACACTGTGGAGGTTTGTCAGTTGGCCCGCGCATTAACGCAGAAATGGCGGCTGAGCAAACATGCGCATCTGAAACTCAATCAGCTTACCAGTATGGTAAAGGAACAAACGCAGCAGTTGGAAGACAGCAATGCAAAACTCCAGCTTGAGGCCGAGCAGCGCAAGGTATCCGAAGAGCGCTATCGTCTGGCGGAAGAGGCAGTCAATGACGGCCTTTGGGATTGGAATATTCCCGCCGGCAAGGTCTATTATTCTCCCCGCTGGAAATCCATGCTGGGATTTACTGATGCGGAAATTGGAGATTCGCCGGAAGAATGGCTTGTCCGCGTGCATCCGGATGATCGCATCTCGGTTGCTGAGCATCAAGAAGAACATTTCCAAGGCCGCTGTGAGCAACTCCGTGGCGAATGCCGGATGCTGCACAAAGATGGTCAATACCGGTGGATTTTGTACCGGGGCACAGCCGTTGCGGGTGGGAACGGTGCGAAAATCCGGGCGGTGGGTTCATTTACTGATATTACGGATCGTAAGCTGGCGGAAGAACAATTACGTTTTGAAGCTATGCACGATGCGCTGACTGGCCTGGCGAATCGTGTGAAACTCGCGGACCGATTGAGCTGCTGCATTGCGCGTAAAAAGCGTGAATTGGATTTTCATTTTGCGGTGATGTTTATTGATCTGGATCGATTCAAGGTTATCAACGACAGCTTGGGCCATTTGATTGGGGATAAACTGCTGGTCGAAATAGCCCGTCGACTCAAAGTGTTTGTACGTGAGGCGGACACCGTTGCCCGCCATCAGTTGGATCAAGTGGCAAGGATCGGTGGTGATGAATTTGTGCTGGTGCTGGAAGATATTCGGCATGAAAGCGATATATTGCATATTGCCGGGCGACTGCATAAAGAAATCTCCGGGACGTTTCAGATTGATGGCCACGAGATATGCACGTTATTCAGTGTGGGCATCGCGTTTGGCAACGAGGCATATCATACTGCCGCGGAAATTTTGCGTGATGCGGATACGGCGCTTTATCAGGCGAAATCCGATGGTAAATCCTGCACACGGATTTTTGATCCCGAAATGCACCAACGCGCGGTGGCGAGCTGGCAAACTGAAACGGAACTGCGCAGAGCCATTACCGACAATCAACTCGTGCTGCATTATCAGCCGATTATAGACAGTCTGGGCCAGCCCCTGGCTCTTGAAGCATTGGTGCGCTGGCAACATCCCACGCGCGGCCTGCTGCCGCCAGGTGAATTTCTCCCTATCGCCGAAGATACGGATCTGATTATCCATCTTGGCCGATGGGTGCTTATCGAAGCGTGCCGACAGGCCCGGCAGTGGGAGACGGAAAATTTGTTGCCCGAGAGCATGGCGATCAGCATTAATGTTTCCGGCAACCAGTTCGCGCAGGCCGGCTTCGGAACGGAAATCACCAAAATATTGCGCCAAGCCGGACTACCCCCCCACCACGTCCGCCTGGAGGTTACAGAGTCCGTCGCCATGCAGGATGCGGCGGCCAACATTGCGACGCTGACCCACCTGCGGTCCCTCGGCTTAGCTATTGATCTCGATGATTTTGGCACTGGATGCTCATCGCTTAGTTATCTGCATCGCATGCCGCTGAACTGCCTGAAAATTGATAAAAGCTTTGTCTCAGCCATGGATACCGACAAGGTTGGCCGGTCCATCGTGCACACCATTATCCAATTGGCACATCTGCTGGACATGCGGGTGGTGGCAGAGGGTGTGGAAACGCAGGAACAAATCAAGCTTTTGAAAAATATGGGATGCGAC
>JAJZVR010000289.1 GCA_021847065.1 Planctomycetota bacterium
GCGGCGCAGCACGTCATCCAGATATTCCGGCTTAACTTCCAGCACATAGCGCGTGGGAGATTCAGAGAATAATAGAATATCATCGCGATCCACATCGTCATCGTGCGGTACACCGGCGAGATCAATTTCCGCCCCCAACCGCCCGGCAAAGAGCATCTCCGCCAATGCCACCGCCAGCCCACCTTCCGAAGGATCATGGGCACTGGCCACCCATCCAGCAGTAATTAACTCGGCGATTTTCTTATGCACGCCCGGAGCCGTGGCCAAATCCACTGCCGGAATGCTCCGACCATTCTGATTATGCAAAGCGTAATACCATGATCCGCCCATGTGCCGATGTGTCTGCCCCACCAGCAGGAGATAATTTCCCGCCGCCTTGGCGTCCATGGTAATACATCGTGAAACATCGGGCACAATGCTGATGGCACTGATCAACAAGGTATAGGGAATGCAGATTCGTTTACCTTCGTCGGTGATAAATTCATTGGACAGCGAATCTTTGCCGGAAATAAACGGCGTGCGAAACGCCATCGCTCCGTCGTAACAGGCCTGACAGGCCCGCACCAGGGCACCGAGGTGCATGCGGTCTGAACATTTGGGCCAGCAAAAATTATCCAACAATGCCGTGGTTTCCGGATCGCCGCCGACGCACACGATATTACGAATAGCCTCATCCATGCCGCTTAATGTCATCTGATAGGGATTCAGATCTCCCAATCGGGGCTGGCAACCATTTGCCAGCGCCACGCCGCGCCTGCTGTCGGCAACAGGCGCAATGACCGCGGCATCACCCGGCCCATCGCCACCGGGGCCGATCAAGGGTTTAATAATGGTTGATCCCTGCACTTCATGATCATACTGACGGATTATCCAATGTTTGCTGGCCAATGTCGGCATCGCCAGCAACTGGCTTAGCGTCTGGGCATAATCCGTTGGCTCGGCCACCGTGGCCTTGGGCAATACCGGCTCCTGCCATACCGCCTGCCGAATCGGACTCGGCAGGCCGTCATGAATAAATTCCATATCCATGCAGCCGACATTTTGCCCCTGATACAGCAGGGTTAATTTCCCCGAACCATCAAACACGCCAATATCCGTGGCTTCCACATCCTCCGCTGCCGCCAATTCCAAAATTCGGGCAACATTTTCCGGCGCTACGGATAATACAATGCGTTCCTGCGCCTCGCTGATCCAGATCTCCGCGTATTTGAGACCATCATATTTCAGCGGCACTTTATCGAGTTCCACCGTGGCACCGGTGTGTGACCCCATTTCACCAATGGCGCTGGATAAGCCGCCGGCACCGCAATCGGTAATGGCGTTGTACAGCGGGCCACAATCCCGCGCCTGCAAAATCACATCCAGCATCTTTTTTTCCGTTATGGCATTGCCGATCTGCACCGCATGGCTGAATTCATCGCCATGCTTGTCGGTTATGACATCGCTGGAAAAGGTGGCCCCATGAATGCCATCGCGGCCTGTGCGTCCACCAATAAGAATAATCCGATCACCCGCCTTGGCGTCGCGCTTATCCGCCAGATGCCGCGGCAACAAACCCACCGATCCACAGAACACCAGCGGATTACCGATATACCTTTGGTCAAAATAAACCGCCCCGTTCACCGTTGGTATACCCATGCGGTTGCCGTAATCCCGCACCCCGGCAACCACTCTTTGGGCAATCCGCCGCGGATGCAACACACCCACCGGCACCTGCTCATTAGGCGTAGATGGATCGGCAAAACAAAATATATCCGTGCTGGCTATCGGTTTGGCTCCTCCGCCGGTGGCAATCACATCGCGTATGCAACCGCCGATACCGGTTGCCGCGCCGCCGTAGGGTTCAATCGCGGAGGGCCGATTGTGCGTTTCCACTTTCATGCAAACGGCCCACTGATCATCCAGCGCGATGACCCCGGCATTATCTTTAAATACACTAAGCGTCCAAGGCAAATTTAATTCTTTCGTGGCGCGGAAAATTGTTGACTTCACCAGATTGTCAATAACTTCCATCTGATCCCCGGCCGTGTGGTGCTCATGGACATCAGCTTCATTTACTCCCGCGGGATGATGGGAAAAATGCACCTGCGCTTTAAGGGTTTTATGAACGCAATGTTCGCTCCAGGTTTGCGCCAGGGTTTCGAGTTCCGCATCCGTGGGTTCACGGTCCAATGTACGGAAGTGTTCCTGTATGGCTTTCATTTCCGCCAGGTCCAGAAACAGATGGCCGCGACGCGACAACTGCTGAAGCTGGTCATCAGTGAGATTGCGTATCGGTACTTCCACACGCTGGAATTGATACACCTTGCCCCGCGGAAATTCCGCCGGCGTAAAGGCCGATTCGTGAATTTGTTCGATGGAATCGTTTGCCAATAGCCGCCGGGCAATTTGTGTCGATGTTTCTGGCGTTAAATGACCTGATAACACATACCGCCGGCCCGTCCGCACCTGAATGGCCACAGGTTGCCGGGGCAAATCCAATAAATCCGCAATGCCCATTTCCGCGCTGGCCGCAACAGGATCCATCACGCCGGGTTTCAAATGTACTTCCACCAATCGGCCGGCACCGGCGGTCTCATGCCCCATGACAACGCGTTCGGTTACCGGGTCCGCCAGTAGTTCCGAAGCTATTTTATGCACTTGTGAATGAGTCAATATTTCCGGTGCACCCTGCAGCAAAAATACCCGCGCTGTCTGCACGCCATGCACCTCGGCAATGCCAAGCTGCCGAATTTCTGTCAGCACCGCCGCGCCCACCGGATCATCTGCCGGATTTTGAGGATGAATTTCAACCCGATAAACAGCCATAACGCTCCTGCAAGGGTTCACGTCCCGGCCCCCGTCTGCTACTGGGGAAACCTGCCGACATTATGCGCTAACCGCCAAATTTTCGCACCCTGCGCGATTCTCCCGGCGTTTCCCAAGGTATCGGCCCCCATACCCGCGCCCTCACGGATAGCCGATGGCCAATGGCCGGAATCGCAGAAAGCCCAACTGACATGCCCCATTACGCCTCAACAAGCCACTAATGCTGCACGCCGCAAACGTTGATGCAATGCTTGGACCTGTCGCGTCGCTATGACACGCCCCATGGAGGCGATATTATTGCGGCGGCGGCGCATTGTGCATCGCGGCACAACACCATCTCATCCGCCCGCTTCAATATTTCCGGATTCTCGCGTAAACTCTTCTCCATGACAGTGAATTTCCAGGCACCCAAAGGCACACGCGACTTTTACCCCTCCGATATGGCGGTACGGCGTTATATTGAAGATATCTGGCGGAAAGTATCGATTCGCCATGGCTTTCAGGAAGTTGATGGCCCGACGTTTGAATCGCTTGATCTTTATAAAGTAAAAAGTGGTGATGAAATTGTCTCGCAGCTTTTTGCCTTTACGGACCGGGGTGAACGTGAACTGGCCCTGCGGCCCGAATTTACCCCCACGCTGGCCCGGATGGTGGCACAAAAAGCCGCCGGCCTGCCTCGCCCCATCAAATGGTTTTCCATTCCCCGATGCTACCGTGCCGAGCAACCACAAAAAGGCCGCCTGCGCGAATTTATCCAATGGAATGTTGATTTTATCGGCGATGCCTCCGATCGCGCTGATCGTGAATGCATGGCTGTGTGCGTGGACGCTCTGATGGAATGTGGCCTGACCGCATCGGATATTCATATTGGCTGGAATCACCGTGAACTATTAACCAAAGCTCTTACCAGCACCTTCGTTGCGCCGGATCGCATCAGCAACGCCTATTACATTCTTGATCGCCTGCAAAAATATGATCTAACCGCCCGTCAGGCCCTGTACCGCGAACAACAATGCACCGATGAAGAGCGAAATCATTTTGAATCCTTCGCGCAGGCCTTCGGCGTGCCCGGGGGCAACCCCGTCGGTATAGGTGAATTTGCCGCAAACTGGCCCGCCGATGTGATTGATGAGATTGAAACCTTTGAAAAGCGCCTTGCGGACAGTGGTCTGGCCGAAATATGCCGGTTTGATTTAAGTGTGGTGCGAGGTTTGGCTTATTACACCGGCTTTGTTTTTGAAGTCGTCGATACACAGGGACAAAATCGGGCCATCGCCGGTGGTGGTCGATATGACAAACTCATTGAGATGTTCGGCGGACCAGCCATGCCGGCGGTGGGCTTTGGCATGGGCGATGTTGTGCTGGAAATTCTTCTGCGTGAACGCAATAAATTACCGGCAAATCTTATGCCCCCTGCGGATGTGTTTGTCATCAACGCATTGGAAGATGCCACCACCGCTGATCAACTCATTGCCGAGTTGCGCCGTTCCCAATGGAATGCCGATCACACCGTTATCACGCGGCCCGGCTTAAATGTGAAAACCAGCTACCGCAGCACCCGGAATATCGGCAAACTGCTGCAGGAAGCCTCCGGCTGCGGAGCGGGTGTTGCTCTGATTTTGGCCCCGGAAGAAGTGGGCCGCGGCATGATAAAAGTCAAGAATCTCAGCGATCGCACGGAAACGGAAATGGCAATCCTGGATGTACCAGATCGTTTGCATGGACTTTTGAAAAAATGAAATGCGAT
>JAJZVR010000290.1 GCA_021847065.1 Planctomycetota bacterium
GGTGAAAATAGCGAAAGCCAACTGCACGACTGATACGCTTATCACGGTGCTAAAGGTAATACGACTTATCCATCCCGCCGTGGTCAGTATCGGAATCGCCGCCAATAACAGCACAAGGCAGTGCGAAATCAGGCAGACGCGTCGGTTTTCGCCTTTGGCGGTTGGGCCGTTGGTGACCATAAACGGTAATAGTACAAACAGACTCATTGCCAGAGCCATATTGGTGTAGAGCCAGGCATGACCCCAAGCTGGCCCAACAAATGTCTGACTGCTCCAGCGCCATCCCGCCGCCGCAGCGGCAATTCCAAGCCACGTAATTCCAGATCCGAAAATCGCGGCAAGTAGCAGGGATGAAGGTATCTTCATTGCACAGTCTCGTTAGGATTCTGCCACGCAGCTTACCGCATGGGAATGCCGTTCAACGGCTCAATTTCCCGGATGCAATCAACTACCGGGTCAACACCGAACAGCATCGGTTGCTGCGGCAAGCTTTGGCATTGCGGGCAGAACCAACTCCACAAGCCATCGCGGCCACAGCGCTCGGCTAGAATACTGCTTGCACAGACACAACAAGGTTCTCCGGCACGATCGTAAACATGCCGGGGCAATTCGTGTGCGGGATGTCCTTCCAGCGATGCGCGGTATAAACCGTCCGCTCTCCGGCGGGCGGCGGAAACCATTTCCTGCATTTGCGGGGCGCTGACAGTACCAACGCGAGCCGCAGGATGAATCCTGCCGGCAAAAAGCATCTCGCATTTAGTCTGGTTGCTGATGCCGGCAACGACCGATTCATCCATTATGACCTGCGAAATGGTTTTGTCTCCGGCAACCTGCCGCAGTCGCTTTTTCCATATTTCATCGGTAAGGAATTCATCGGACAACTTGGGGCCGAGGTTAGCCAGAGATGGATGGCGATAAAGACTCTCGGTCGGCAACACCAATAGCAGAGGGCGGCCCGAAAGCGTGAGGCATCCGCCATTTTCAAGGGTGATGCGCATTAATGGACGCAGGCCGACACGGGTCGTTAATGGGTTGATATTCTCATTGAATCCGTTGGATACAGGCCGATTTGCATCCAGCCATTGCGCGCTCCACCGCCAGCGCTTTAACGGATAAATAGCCCAGCTCACACCATGGCTGAAGTTCCACAGCAGCCAGCGGCCCTGCGAATAAATCTGATTGATACGTTTCCCGGCGCAGTGCTTCAGCAGCACGTTGGCCTGCCAACGGTTCGTCGGCACGTCGATGCGATCCACCCATTGGCGGCCCGCCAGGGCCGCAAGCCGGAAAGACAGAGCATCAACTTCAGGCCCCTCCATAAGGCTTTATCCTCCGGTCGATTCACGCAGAGATTTACCGATGTCCGCCGGGGAATCCGCAACGCGAATACCCGCCTCCCGCATGACGGAAATTTTGCTTTCCGCCGTGCCCTCGCCGCCGCTGATAATCGCGCCGGCATGGCCCATGCGCTTTCCCGGCGGTGCGGTGCGCCCGGCAATAAATCCAATCACGGGTTTTGTGACATTCTTTTTGACGTAAGCCGCGGCGGCTTCTTCAGCGGCTCCGCCAATTTCACCAATCATGACGATGGCGTCGGTTAATGGATCCGCTTGAAACAGGGCCAGAACATCAATAAAGTCCATGCCTTTTACCGGATCGCCCCCAATGCCCACGCAGGTGCTTTGGCTCCAGCCAAGTTCAGAGGTTTGCCAGACAGCTTCGTAGGTCAACGTGCCGGAACGGCTGACAATCCCAACCGATCGCTTGCCTTTTTGTGCGGGAGTGTGAATATAACCAGGCATGATGCCGATTTTACATTCACCGGGCGTAATGACGCCAGGACAATTTGGGCCGACAAGCCGCACTGAATCGCCAAAATCTGCCAAGAACTTTTTGGCTTTCACCATGTCCAAAACCGGAATTCCCTCCGTGATGGCGACAATGAGTTTGATCCCGGCGGCGGCAGCTTCACAAATAGCGTCGGCGGCAAATGGCGGCGGTACAAAAATCATCGTGGCGTCGGCCCCCGTGGCCCGCACAGCCTGATCAACAGTATTAAAAACGGGCAGGCCATTGGTATCTTTCGTACCCCCTTTGCCCGGGCTGGTACCACCAACCATTTTTGTGCCGTAATCCAGACACCCCTTGGTGTGGAACGCCCCGCCGCCGCTGCCGGTAATTCCCTGGCAGATCACACGGGTATTTTTATTAACCAATATGGACATGAATCATTCTCCTGTTGATTTCAGGCGGACGCTTAGCGTGTGGCCGAAACGATTTTCTTTGCCGCATCATTGAGATCGCCGGCAACTTGTAATGTCGGCAGTTCGGGCTGGGCGGCGGCTAATATTTCGCGGGCCTTTTCCACATTCGTGCCCTCCAGTCTTACCACCACCGGAACCTTGAAGCCGACTTCCCGCCCCGCCTGAATCAAAGCTTCGGCAATAAGGTCACAACGTGCAATGCCGCCGAAGATATTGACCAGAATACCCCGGACTTTCTGATCTGAAAGAATAATACGGAAGGCTTCAATGGCCCCTTCGGCCTTCACGCCTCCACCGACATCCAGAAAGTTGGCGGGTTTTCCGCCATGAAGCTCAATGACATCCATGGTGGCCATGGCCAGGCCCGCACCATTCACCAGACATGCAATGTCACCATCGAGTTTGATGTAATTCAGATTGGCGGCGGCGGCACGAATCTCCAGCGCGTCGGTCTCCGCATCATCCTTGAGGGCCAAAACATCCGGATGGCGGAACAGTGCGTTATCGTCAAAATTGACTTTTGCATCGATCGCCAGAATTTTTCCGTCTTTGGTAAGGACTAAAGGATTAATTTCCGCAATCGAGCAATCATAATCAATAAAGAAGCGCGCCAGCTTCAGCAGGATATCAGCAACAATATTGGCCTGCTTGCCGGAAAAGCCCAGCGCCAGCGCCGTGCGTCGGGCCTGAAAGCTTTGCATGCCCAGCGCCGGATGCAGCGGTTCTTTAATGATCGCCTCCGGTCGCTGGTGCGCAATGGTTTCAATTTCCACGCCACCTTCCGCCGAAGCGATCATACTGACGGTCGACCGGTCACGATCCAAAACAAAGCCCAGATAATATTCATGGGCAATATCCACCGCACCGGCAATTAGAATTTTCTTTACCGCGATCCCTTCCGGACCGGTTTGCACGGAGACCATACGGTTGGTCAACATGAAGTCCGCCGCGGCGCGGGCCTCGGCGGCTGATTTGACGAGCTTAACAAAACCGGCTTTGCCCCGCCCCCCCGCAAACACCTGTGCTTTGACAACCTGCAATGGAAAACCATTTTCTTCAAACGCTGTTGCAGCCTGGTCCGCGGTGCTAACAACACGGGCAGCAGGCACGGGGATTCCAGCTTTGGCCAGCAGATCACGTGCCTGATATTCATGAATCTTCATTTAACGAAACTCCTATGGAGCCTCTTTCAAAGGCTCGTCGCTTTGAGAAAGATAAACGATTTCAGGAAAAAGATAAATAACCCGACGGTGTTGAGGAGTCATTTCGTTTGCTTACTACTGCAACTTACGCAAATAAGCGACAATGTCATAAAGGTTTTGATTGGTCAAATTCGCGTTGCCGCCAAACGGGGGCATGGCAATATGCCGAAGGTTGTTCGGATTGGTTGCGGATCGTCCATGCTTGATAAACGCAACTATTTTCGCCACCGGCAGAGAAGATACCAGCTTGCTGCTTTGTAAGTTCTGGCCAACCAGGTTAATCCCCGCTCCAAGTTTACCATGACATATCGCGCAATTATCCGCAAAGAGCTTCTTGCCGCGCACGGCGTTGCCCACCAGTGGAATTGGTACTGCCCCCCGCGTGGTTGCCGGCAAGCTGTAGTTGCCTGACGTGGACTGGTTAGCGCCGGTATTTCCGCTCCGGCCACAACCGGTGAGAAATAACATTCCCGCCCCAATTCCCAAGAGGCCTGGAAACCAAGCAAAGGTCCGAGATTTTATTGGTAGGTACATGGCACTTCAACAAAATTGCCGGTTGCAGTTATTAACGTAAACCGATTCAGCGATTTAATTTTTTGCTGGCGTTGCATCCGGCGATGTAGCTGTGGCATGATCCGGAGCGGTGGTTGAAGGAGTTGAATTCGATGATGGTTTCATGTTTTGCACAGCGTCGACGGCCTTGTCCTTATCGGAACGAATTTTCGCCTGATCCACACTCATGGTGACGTGCGAATTATTGGAAGAATCCGCACCCGATATGCGGAACCATCCCCGATAAAAGCCGACCACCACCAGCACGATAACAATTAATACCAACAGTGCGGATAATACTTTCATAACGATTCCTCATGATTCGTTCGCCATGGAAAAACCGGGAAGACCCCACCGACACAATGCAATCATCGTGCCTTAGGCATAATTCGAGAAAACGGGCATGAAAATGGCCTTTGCGATAACGATTTGGACTTGATCACGACAAAATGTCGCGACATTTTGTCGTGATGGTGCCGTATTGCCGCAGCAAACGGAATTATGCCAATGGGGCCAGATGT
>JAJZVR010000291.1 GCA_021847065.1 Planctomycetota bacterium
ACCGCAATTAGCCTTAGCACGCTATCACTCATGCCATAATGGCGCTGCAAATTCATGGCAGCGTGCAATGCCAATTCACGGGCAGCCGCCGGATGTGCCAGTATTTCAGCCAATGCCGCAGAAAGCATATCGGGCTGGCCGCGCTTAAATACCCGACAGGTCTGGCCATCCATGCAAAAATCGTCGTTGACTCCCGGGTTGGCGATAACCGGAATTTTTTGTGACATCGCCCGCAACGTGGTGTAATTATGCCGCGAAGCCGCAGTGAGTTGGATGTACAAATCCGCCTGGGCCAAGAGCGGATCAATATCATAGCGATATGGAATAAAACTGATGCGATCCAGCAATCCTAAATCATTCGAGAGTTTCCAAACGCTGTGGGCATCTTTTCCAACATCACAGAGAAAAAGCAGAAAATTGGCCTTCTCATCCATCAGCCGTCGACATGCGTCAAGCAGATCGGCGAATAACTGATACTCTGAAATCACATCAAGGCATACCATACATGCCGGCCGGTCAGCACCCCGATGCGTCAGCGTAAATGGATCATATGCTAAAACGCCCGGATGAATCAGAGATACTTTAGGCTGATCGGCACGGCATTGTTCCAGCGCGTATTGTGAAGAAACAACCAGATGCGCCGCATCGATTAAATGTGCGATACCGGGCACAAGGTCGGCTGAATCCCAAATCCAGCGCACCACCGGAATTTCCTTTGCCAGTCGTAACTCCATGGAATCGTGAATATTGCACGGAGCAAATTGCAGCACCACATCAACGTCCGCCTCTTTTAGTTTGTTGATAATGGCCATGGATGGCCGACGGATGGAAGCCAGCCATGCCGGGCCGGACGGCTTGGGTCGTAATAACACCGGTGCGCCCAAATCAGGCAGAAAGCCCAAATCCGCATCCGCCGGTGCAACGATGCTGATGCGGCAGCCTTCCGCCTTAATTGCGACGGCTAGCGAGTAGATAAATCCCGCTTCCTGCGGAAGCTGCCGCGAATCCAGCCATAAGGCGATATGCAAGGCGGATAATTCAATATTCTGATCAGTCATAGCACTTACTGATTCTACCGTATCGGGCGGCAAGATGGGATATTTACCGAAGAATTGTGGCGTGGGTCTCAACCAATGGCTAAAAAAAAGGGGCGGCCAAGCTTTGCGCCTTGACCGCCCATTATTAAGGCATTGTTACAATGCAGTCCAAGCTAAGTGAAGCTTAGGCCGGAACCAACTCATCGGCATCATCTTCTTCAGCCAGACCGTAGGCCTCTTCACCATGCACAGCATGATCGCCGATTCTCAGCATTTCATCGGACATGCGAAGCGGTATGAAGAGTTTAATCAGGTAGCAAATAGCCGCGGTCACAACAATATTCAGCACAATGATGAAAGCTGCGCCTTCAACTTGCAGCCACAATTGTTGTAAACCGCCGCCATAAAACAAGCCACCGTTGGTATTGACACACGCAAAAGCGCTTTCGCCTTGCTGCGTGGCGACTAACCCAACCAATAGCCCGCCAGTCAACCCGGCAAAGCCGTGGGTATGTATAACTCCCAAACAGTCATCAACTTTCTTAAATACGCTGAGCTTTTGGCTCAGAACATTCATGGTAAACCAGGGAATGGTGCCGGCGCAGAGTCCAACAAGCAGCGCACCATAACCGTTGCATACACCAGCGGAAGGTGTAATGGCTACCAGACCGGCGATCATACCATTGACAGCACCGAGAACGGACGGCTTGCCGTACTTGGCATAATCACAGAACATCCAGACCAGCAGAGCCATTGCCGTGGCAACGTTGGTATTGAGAACGGCAACAGCCGCATCGGCATTGGCCGAGTAGGGATCGCCACCGTTAAAGCCGTTCCATCCGAGCCAGACCATACCGGCACCGGCCAAGACCATCAGAATGTTATTGGGCTTAAAGTTGGTACGATCCTGACTCAAACGTGGACCAATGATTGCGGCGGCGGTAAACGCACTGACACCGGCGGCCAAGTGAATGACGTATCCACCGGAGTAGTCAATAACTCCCTTCAATGCCAGGAAGCCACCGCCCCACAAGGTAAATGCGCCGATGGCGTACGAGAACGTCAGCCACAGTGGAACAAACAGCATCCAAGCCACAAAGCTCATGCGACCAAAAAGGGAACCAGCAATCAAAATCAACGTAATGGCGGCAAACACAAACTGGAAATAGACCATGGCCGACATTGGAAATGCGGCGGAAGCAAAGGGTGATGCCGCATTAGCACCTGGCACAATCGCCTGATTGAGTTCGTCCATGATGTTCGCTACCGGCGACGGATGGCCCACAAATGGGAACCATTGAGGACCAAATCCCATATTGTACGCCCATAGCAGCCATGCGATCAGCACTGCGGCAAACGCATAGAACACCATGAATGCGGAATTAATAGCCCATTTTTTCTTGACGACACCACCATACAGAATCGCCAATCCGGGGATGCTCTGCATGCCCACAATCGTGGCTGCAATTAACTGCCAGCACGTATCGCCATGACTCAACCAGGTTGGCGTGGCATAATTAGGCGCAGCTGGCGCGGAGGCTGCGGGTGCCGCCGGCGCGGACGCAGCCGCGGCGGGCGCGACCGCCGGCGTCGGCGCAGGTGCCGGAGCAACCACTTGTGCTAATAATGGCCCGGCGTAAAGCGACAACATTGCAAGCAGAGAAATAATCGACCACCACCGGAGTCGTTTTTTTGTAAAAAAATTGCTCAAATCCATACTCAAATACCTCATAGGAACCGTTCTTGTCTGTCGCAGCTACCGTTGCTCACCCGGTACACGCGGGTGCGGAACTGTCTCTTCAACACTCACAACAGGGGCTTGTGAATAAATTCACCTCCAGACGAGCCTGACAAGGCTCAAAATAAAATCCGTAACGGTCATGTGGCCAAATCAACTGCGGCACACAGACACAACACATTTTGCAAAAGCAGGCGCACCATCCGCGGCAAAGCACAAGGGGCTTCGTAATTGAACTTAACCACGCTGATGATCCAGTCCGGATTGCGGGCAAAGCAACCCGAAAGCTGCCGGTGTTATTGCAATTCTTATGCCACGAGCGATTAAAGCCGCTGATCAAACTTATCAATAACTGAAAAAACGCCAGCAAAATCGAAATATCGCCATTTTGTCGGGACGTAGAAGAATCATAAGAGCAGTTCACGGGCCAAGATGAAATGATGATAAGACTGGCACAACTGCCTGTTTTATGAACAAAAATATAAATCTCGTTGATTCGTTGGGCAATGTTTTTTTGTATTGTGAAATTATTCAGCAGGGACAAGGGGCGAGCCGAATTGTAGGTGTTCATGGCCTTTCCCATGGACGACCTCGATTCCTCGGCAGCACACCCCAAAGTAATTAGAGCACGGATAATCCCATAATTGAAACAAGCGGAGCGTTGCTCCGATTCTCAAAGCGAATATGTAATGCTTGGCACGGCGTTTGCAATGTAAACCAATGCGTGTTGTCGCAACCGTACGTTGCGGCTCGATTTCCAGGCGAGACAGGAGGCCCAGGCATCGATAAGCTTGCATAAGGAGTACCAGCGATGCTACGAATCCCCTTCAAGATGGAATGGTCTAATTCCTTTCCCAAAGCCCGCAAGGTCAGGAAAACACTGGATCCTGAAGCTTGGGAGAAAATGGCAAATCCCGGTCTGATCCGGATGCTTGCCACTCTTTTCATCGTTCCGGGCTATATCTTGGCACTGTTGCTTATTATTATGGCGTTGTGCAACTCGGTGATGTCGGCACAACCGCAGATCAGTCCACCGCTGATTCATCCACCTGCCGCTTTAGTCCCGGCGACCACAGGAGATAAATCCGTGGCGTTTGCGGGTACTGCTGCTCGTACGACCTTCGCCATGGAGACCACGGCAATAAGCCCGGCAAAATAATTGCTTGGCGGGTGCCCTCAGGAATCCAGCATGGATTCAAGCAGTTGTTCGCGCGCCAGATCGCGCAGCGCCATCAGCAGATCGGACATATCACCGGCAACAATTTTCTCCAGGGGGAAGTTGCGGTTTAATCGGTGGTCCGTGAGTCGATTTTGCGGAAAATTATAAGTACGGATGCGCTCATTGCGATCGCCGCTGCCGATCATTTCCCGCCGCGCATCGGATCGGGCAGCCCGGCGCTGTTGATCAAAGAATTCAAAAACGCGCGAGCGTAGAATGCGCCACGCTTTATCCCGATTTTTGTGCTGACTGCGTTCCTCACGCATACGCACGGTAATACCTGTGGGCAAATGTGTAAGCTGGACGGCAGACTCGACTTTATTGACATTCTGTCCGCCCGGCCCCCCCGCCCGCGAAACATCCTCACGAACATCGGCTGGATTTATTTCAATGGCGGATTGATCCGGCTCGGGCAAAACGGCGACGGTAGCGGCACTGGTATGTACACGGCCTTGGGTTTCAGTTTGTGGCACACGCTGTACACGATGTCCGCCACTTTCCATTGCCAGCAGTTCCACCACGCCGGAACC
>JAJZVR010000292.1 GCA_021847065.1 Planctomycetota bacterium
AACTTGACGTTGTCAGGCCCGAAATGTATCATTTTGTATAGTTAATGGAGTGATTTTTATGCCGATGGTTGTTAAAGTTCGCCGCTGGGGCAACAGTTTGGGGCTTCGGCTGCCCAAATCATTTACGGTAACCCGCACGATTGTGGATGGCACCACGGTTCGCATTGATGGTCTTCAGGTCGTGGATGCTCAGCCGCGCCGCCGCAGCCGCCACAGGCTCAAAGATGTGCTTCGAAACTATACCAAGCCACCGAAACAAATGAATTTTCCACCCGTCGGCAAGGAACTCCTGTGAGTCATTACACGTATTTTCCAAAACGGGGCGACTTTATACACTTCGAGGCGTCACCGTCGGCCGGACATGAGACCGCCGGGCCGCATTTCGCGCTGGTTCTCAGTCCGGTTGCATACCAGAAGAAAACTGGAATGGCAATTGTGTTAATCAGCACAAGTAAATTCAAGTCCGAATCGCATCCGCGTTGTGGAAACACCAAACTGATTCCGGCAGGATTAATTCTTCCGCCCCATAACAATCCCAGCGGCGAAGGAATCCTGTTTTGTGATGCGGTTCGCCAAATCGACTGGCGGGCACGATCTGCAGCTTATGCAGGGAAAGCATCCGCCGAGTTTGTTGAGGATGCGTTGGATCGGCTGCTGGCGGTAATGGAAGATGACGGTGGGTGATGGATAAATCTCTGCTGTCTGATGTGTTGCGCGGCATGGCGGAGTCGCCGGTTATTGCGCGAATTGTTGATGAGTTGTCCCGCAACCGCTATGTCGGTGCGACCGGGCAGTGGGGGTCTTGCGCCCTGGCGGTGGCGGCGGCGGTGCAGGGGCAGATGCGGCGGCCAGTGCTGATTGTCACCGCCCATCTGGATGATGCCGACGATGCCATTGACCAACTGGAATTTTTCCGCCCCGGGTGTACCGCAAGTCTGTTTCCAGCCTTTGAAGTGCTGCCCGGAGAATCGAGTATATCCCATGAACTCATTGCCGAGCGGTTGGCTCTGCTGGCGGATATCGGGGCGGGAAAGATAGCGGATTTTTACGTTGCACCGATTCAGGCATTAATGCAGCCATGCCCGAATCCGGAATTACTTGCCAAGCAGCTTATTTCCATCACGCCGGGCGCGAAAATGGATCGCGATGCGTTAATACAATGGCTGGCGGGCAATGGCTATTCCCGCTTGGAGGCGGTGGAAAATCCGGGTGATTTTTCAGTGCGGGGCGATATTATTGATGTATGGGCCGCCGGGCGGCAGCAGCCGGCCCGCATTGATTTTTTTGGCGATCAAATTGAACGCATTCACGGTTTTGATCCAGAAACGCTGGGGCCTGCGGATCCCATAGAGCTTCTGCGGTTAAGTGCGTTGGAAAAGCAGGCCACCTGGCCGAAGGATCAGACGGTTAATTTTATTTCCGCGTTGCCCGGAGAGACAATTGTCTGGCTCATTGAGCCGCAGGAAATTCAGGAGCAGGGCCGCAGTTATATGGATCGGCTGCCGGATGGGCGGGGTATATATCCGACAGATGCGATATTCCGTCTGGCGCAGAAATGTGCCTGGGCGCAAATCCGCCAATTTGGTCGCGATGACCGCACCACCATCGACCTGCCTTGCCGTTCAGTGGAACAATTTGATACCGAGCCGGATGCGGCGTTGGCCGAATTGGCGGCTCTGGCGACAGACAACCAGGTGTTCGTGGTGTGCCAAAATCCGTCCGAGCGCACGCGCTTAACGGATCTGATACACGTAAAGCATCCGGAAGTGCTGGATAAAATTACCATTCCCGTCGGGGATCTGGCGGTAGGCTTCCGCTGGCAGCTCACGGGCGTTACGGAAAAAAAGACCGGTGCGGATCATACGCCCACCGATCAGCAGCACTGGCTGATTATGGTAGCGCACCATGAATTGTTTCATCGCTATCATCAGCGCCGGCGCTTGCGGGCCATTCAGGGAGCCCGGCCCATTGATCACTTTCTGGATTTGCAACCCGGTGATTATGTCGTGCATGTGAATCATGGCATCGCGCAATTTACCGCCATGACCACGCTGAACCGCGATGGCCGGCAGGCGGAATACATGACCCTGGTATTCGCCCGTGAAGCGGTGCTGCATGTGCCGATCACGCAAATTCATCTGGTGCAAAAATATGTGGGCGGCGCACAGGGGCGTCCGCCGCTATCGGTGCTGGGCGGCACGACTTGGAATAAGCTAAAGGAAAAAGCCTCGGAGGCGGTGGAAAAAATGGCCGCCGAAATGCTGGAAGTGCAGGCGGCACGAGAGCAATTTCCGGGTTTTGCCTACAGTGCCGACACCACCGATATGAAGGAATTTGAAAATTCCTTTCCCTTTCAGGCTACGGAAGACCAGTTGCGCTGTATCGCGGAAATCAAGGAAGACCTGCAAAAAACCCGCCCCATGGACCGGCTGCTGTGCGGCGATGTGGGTTATGGCAAAACCGAACTGGCGATTCGCAGCGCGTTCAAAGTCTGTGAAGGCGGCAAGCAGGTTGCCGTGCTGGCTCCCACCACCGTGCTGGTGGAGCAGCATGAAGAGACTTTCCGCCAGCGCATGGCGGGATATCCATTTATTGTGGAAAGCGTGTCACGCTTCAAAACCAACGGCGAAATTCACGACATCCTGGATCGCACCCGCAAAGGCAAGGTGGATGTGCTGATCGGTACGCATCGGCTGATCAGCAAAGATGTGCAATTCGCCGATCTGGGCCTGGTGGTCATTGATGAAGAGCAGCGCTTTGGTGTGGAAAACAAAGAACGCCTGAAAAAGCTGCGGCTCACCGTCGATGTACTGACCATGACCGCAACGCCGATTCCCCGCACGCTGCACATGAGCCTGCTGGGCATACGGGATATTTCCAACTTGGCCACGCCGCCACGGGATCGGCGCAGCGTGGTCACGGAAGTTATGGGGTGGGAAGGCGCCAGAATCAAGCAGGCCATTGAACGGGAATTGGCGCGCGACGGTCAGATTTATTTTGTGCATAACCGCGTATGGAATATTGAATCCGTTGCGGACAGAATTCGCCGCCTTGTGCCCGATGCCCGCATTGTCATTGGCCACGGACAAATGCCGGACCAAGAACTTGAGCAGGTCATGCACAAGTTTGTGAAGCGCGAAGCGGATATTCTGGTATCCACGACCATTATTGAAAGCGGACTGGATATTCCATCGGCCAACACCATTTTTATTCATGAGGCGGAACATTTTGGATTAAGTGATCTGCATCAGCTGCGCGGACGCGTGGGCCGCTCACGCCACCGCGCGTATTGTTATCTGGTGATCAGTCAGGACAAGGCATTAAGCGAGTCGGCGGCCAAGCGTCTCAAAGCGATGGAAGAATATGCGTCACTGGGGGCGGGATTCAAAATAGCGCTGCGCGATCTGGAAATTCGCGGAGCGGGTAATCTGCTGGGTGATGAACAATCCGGTCATATTGCGGCGGTGGGGTATGAACTGTATTGCCAATTGCTGGAGGAAGCGGTCAAACGCGTGAAGAATCAGCCCATTGACCGCCCCCCGGAGGTGAATATTGATATCGGCATTTCCGGCAGTTTCCCGCGCACGTACATCATGGCGGAAAAGCAACGCATGGAACTGTATCGGCGGTTATCACGCTGCCATTCGATGGAAGTTATTGAGGCTTTGCGGAAGGATATTATCGATGCCTTCGGCCCATTGCCCAAAGCGGCGGAAACCCTTTTCCAGCTAACCGAATTGCGCGTTCTGGCGGCGGCGTGGACGATTACCAACCTCATGAGCCAACCACCCGATCTGGTTTTTGCCATGCGGGATTTGTCCAAGCTCGGACCATTGTTAAGTAAATCGCCGGGGTCTCTGCGGCCAGTGGATCAGAAAGCCATTCATCTACGACTGCCTCCCAATTATTTTGAAGGCCAGACCCTGCTGAACGTTTTGCGGAATTTATTGGCCAATCCGCCCCAGTAACAGGTTGGGAGGGATGGCCGGCTCTCCCTAGTAGTGTGCTTCCAAAATAACATTTCAATATAAGATTTACTGGCCTATACTATATCTTTTCCAAGGAAGGTGTAGTATGCCGCTTGTGCCGCGCAGGGCAGCGTTAACACTGAAACCGGAAATTCGGGCGGAGTTGGAGCGAATCAGTCGATCGCGACGGGAATCGGAAAGACCGAACCCAAGGCTCGTATTCTCCAATACCTGCAAGAGATAAACATGACACCGGTAGTGTTCCGCTGGAAATACAAACTCGACACCGTAACGCTCCCATGATCATTGCTATGTTATTCTGGAATCACACTACTGGGCAAGAGCGTTGCACCGGATGCGTCGATCGTGGTGCGGCTTGTCGGGGGTTTGAATTGGCCGACAGATCATGAATGGTTAGGTACGCCCCAGCCTTATGAATCGCCTGATTTGACATTATTGTGATCGCCGGTGACACTACCTTTGTTGCTCGCACGATAGACTACTTGGAGTTATTTTCATGCCGAACCGCCGTCATTTTCTCAAGTTG
>JAJZVR010000293.1 GCA_021847065.1 Planctomycetota bacterium
ACGCTCGGATCGCCGCAACCCGCAGAGGTTAAACACCACCGTGCACAATCAGCCGTCACCACGCAAGCCGGCGCCTTTGAGCTTATTCACCGGGGCCTGTCCTATTTGGGACACAGACAAAACCGCGACGGTGGATGGCTGGGACGCTATGGACCGGCAGTAACGGCGCTGGTGGTACGTGGCTATATCGAGGCGGGCGCTGCGAAGACGAATCGGCATGTCCGCAGCGCGATTAACTTTATTGAGCGCTCCCGCCACATGGACGGCGGATTTTACGGCAATGTGGAGCCAGCATATAACACCGCCATCGTGCTGCGCACGTTGTCCATGTTGCCGCGACGACGCTATCAACGGCAGGCAAGGGCCGGACTAGCATTTCTGCGCGGACAGATGGATCAGCTTAGTCGTGCCCGCCGCAGCAAGGACACCTGGAGCGGGAAACCATCGGTATTCAAAGCGTGGCCTGGCCCACAATCGTTGGTACCGATTCGTCACAATGGGGCAACGACAACCGATCAAATAGCTGCAGGCCTGTGGATGTCCGCCAACCAATTAGACCCGACGGAACGTAGCGGCGACATGATACTCACTCACTACGGAGAAATCACATACAGCCAACTCAAGAGCATGATTTACGCCGGTCTAAGCCCGCGTGATCCACGTGTCATTCGCCTTGCACGCTGGATTGCAGCGCATTACACACTTTCCCACAATCCGGCGGAAAACGGTTCTCTGGGTGTATACTATTATTATGTGACGTTTGCCAAAACCCTGCGCGCAACCGGTCGTGCATGGATTGTTGGCTCGACAGGCGTTCGGCACAATTGGCGGCGGGATTTGGTTTATGCGCTGGCACACCGGATCAACGGAAATGGAAGTTGGGTCAATCATGGAAGCAAGGCTTGGCTGGAGGGAAATCCGGTGATGGCCACAACGTATGCCGTTCTCGCCTTGGATCAAGTGGTGCGATGAATATTAACGTTACACGCTCTTTAAGCTTTTTTAAAAGGAGTCCAATGATGAAATTCAAAACATTAGCTTCCGCAGCTTCCTGCGTATTATTTATGGGCATGGTGTCGCCTGTATTTGCGGCAGCCAGGCCTTTGTATAAAACGCATCCGACCCTGGACAAAGGGTTGAAATATCTTATGGCAACCCAAGCCCCCGATGGAGGCTGGGTGCCGCAGGTTGGCCCTGCGGTCACGGCACTTGCGGTCAAGGCGATGGTGGGAGCCGGAATTCCCGTCAGTAATCCCGCAGTTGTTAAGGCCATGAAATTCATTGAATCATTTCGTCGCCCTGATGGCGGGTTTTACGCCCGCGAGTTGCTGGAAAATTATAACACGTCGATAGTCCTTTCCACCTTGGCGATTCTGCCGCATAAACAGTATGCGGCCCAGATAAGAGCGGCCCAGCACTACCTGCTTTCCCTGCAGCATTTGTCGGGGCAAAAGACTGCAGACGGGAAGACCATCACGCGCGAAAGCAGTTGGTATGGTGGCGTTGGTTATGGCCACGACCGTCCGGATTTATCAAATACCTCTTTTTTCATCCAGGCGCTGCATGACAGCGGCGTACCGGCAAGCAATCCTGCCATGAAAGCGGCGCTGGTTTTCGTAACGCACTGCCAGGAAAATAGCGAAACAAACTCCATGGCATGGGCCAAGGGCACGCACAACGGCGGTTTCATATATACACCAGTAAATGGCGGCGGCAGCAGCATGGGGGATCACGATACGCTGCGCGGTGCGTCACATGCCAAGGCCGATCTTAACAGCCAGTGGACTCCGTACGGCAGCATGACCTACGCGGGCTTGAAAAGCATGGTTTACTGCGGCCTGACGCGAAAAGATCCGCGTGTGATTGCCGCAGTCAAGTGGATACGGGCTAACTGGACATTGAATTCCAACCCGGGAACGGGCGGCAGCCGCATGGGGCTTTTCTACTATTATCTGATGTTCACGCGAGCGCTTCATGCCCTGCATGTGAAAACAATTACCGACGACAACGGCATCATGCATCATTGGCGGACGGAAATACGGGCAAAATTAAAAACGCTTCAGAACGGCAACGGCTCATGGAAAAATAAATGGAGTCCGCGCTGGCTGGAATTCAGCGCCCCCCTTGTGACATCATACGTGTGCATTATTTTGGACACTGTGGATCGGTGATTGATAATTTGGAATTCCAGATTCCCAATCAATTATCTTTTGACTTTGATAAATGAGCCGTTATTCCCGGAAAGCGTGCGGACACAAAAAGCATGGAATTACGTAACTTGAGGAGTATGAATGTCTATTTTACCACCACGCCTGGCGATTGTCGGCGTGGGTAATTGCGCCAGTTCATTGATTCAGGGCTTGACTTGGTATCGCCGCACGGGTTCAACGATCGGACTGATGCACCCGGAAATTGCCGGGCTGACGGTGGGCGATATTTCCCTGGCGTGCGCGTTTGATGTTGATGAGCGAAAGATCGGCAAGCCATTGGCAGAAGCCATTTTTGCTCCGCCCAATAACGCCAGGGTGTTTTGCGCTGATCCGGAAGATCATGGAGCACGGGTATTTGCAGGACCCATTGGCGATGGCGTGGCCAGTCATTTGCAGAATTTTGACGAAAGTCATCGGGTGGCCGCCAGTACGGATGCCAATACAGTGACACTCGTGGATGTAATTAAAGTCCTGCGCGACACCGGAGCCAACGTGCTGGTGAATTATCTGCCGGTGGGTTCGCAAAAGGCCACCGAGCTATACGCGCAAGCGTGTTTGGATGCGCACATTGCGATGGTGAACTGCATTCCGGCGTTTATTGCCAGTGATCCAACCTGGGCCAAGCGCTTTGCCAAAGCCAACATCCCGTTAATTGGCGATGATATAAAATCGCAATTTGGCGCTACAATTGTTCATCGGCAGCTCATGGCATTGGCCGAAAGCCGAGGGTTCACTATTGACTCCAGCTACCAGTTGAATGTCGGCGGCAACGCTGATTTTCTTAACATGCTGGAACGCAGCCGCCTGGACAGCAAAAAAGTCAGCAAAACGCAAGCTGTCAATAGCCAGTTGAAAACCGCACTGGATAAAGAACATATTTATATTGGCCCATCGGACTATATCCCTTTTCTGGCGGATAACAAGATCTGCTATATACGCATGAATGTGCGCGGCTTTGGTGGCCTGCCGATGGAATTGGATCTTAAATTATCGGTTGATGATTCACCCAACAGTGCGGGCATTGTGGTAGATGCGGTGCGGTGTGCGGCATTGGCGTTGAACCGTCAGGTCGGCGGCGTTCTGGAAGATGTATCTGCCGCGTTGATGAAGCACCCGCCCGTTCAGCATCCTGATGCACAAGCCGCGCAAGCTATGGATAGTTGGATAGTTGGATGAAGCTGTACCGTACAGCACCCACCAGCGGCATTGTATCGTGCCAAACATTGTGTCTTTACGGATGTTGCATATACTTTCGGACATGTTGTTAATTCATGATGCTAAAGAATTCCCCGTTGCCGCCAAAGGGGCGGTGTTGTGTGTTGGAAATTTTGATGGCGTGCATCTTGGCCATCAGCGTATGCTCTGCGAGGGTAAACGCCTGGCGCGGGAACGCAATCTAAAGTTTGTGGTCATGACCTTTGATCCGCATCCGATGCGGATTTTGCGCCCACTTCAGCCGCGCCAACCGCTGATGACTGCAACGCAACGCCTGGAAACACTTCAGGAATTTGAGCCGGATGCCTTATGGCTGGTAAAAACGGATCAGGCATTTCTCAATATTACCGCGGAAGAATTTATGCGGACCATTATGGTAAATACCATCGAGGCAAAAGTGGTCGTGGAAGGAAGCAACTTCACATTTGGTCAGGGAGCAGAGGGAACGGTCAATACCCTGCGGGATAAAGCGCCGCAACTCGGATGGGAGGTGGTCATCATACCAACGCAGCAGGCGGTATTGCAGGATTTGTCACTCGTGGACGTCAGCAGCAGCCTGATCCGCTGGTTGATCAGCCACGGGCGGGTAAGTGATGCCCATCGCTTAATGGGACGCTTTTACAGTTTACGCGGATTCGTCGCGCATGGAGCCGGCCGGGGAAAAATCATGGGGTATCCCACGCTGAATATCCAATCCGAACAGTTACTGCCGGCGCATGGTGTTTATGCGGGAAAAGCAATTATCACAGGGCAAAGTTATCCTGCGGCCATCAGCGTCGGCAGCAATCCGACCTTTAATGGCACACACACGACTGTGGAAGCCTTTGTGCTGGACTTTTCTGATTCGGTATATGAGCAGCAAGTGGATGTTCAATTTACCAGTTGGCTGCGGGATCAACATAAATTTTCCGGGCCCGACGCACTTGTGACCCAAATACAGCGCGATGTTGAGCAGATACGGCAACGGGTGGCGGATCGCCCGAATCACCGGGAACACTTGGGTAGCGGGAGTGGGAACCCCAGCGCGGCCAATGAGACAATAACTTCCATCGGAAAGGAATGTGATGGCAGATAATC
>JAJZVR010000294.1 GCA_021847065.1 Planctomycetota bacterium
GCGCGAGGTTAACATACTGCTCGCCAATTCGTTGATTTTGTCCAAATTTCAGGCGACACTGGACATTCCTATCAGAATTTTCTATAGTTTCAATAAGTATTGAACGGATTCTTGGCCGTTGGTCTGGATTTTGGAATGGTTTTTCCGGCCCCGTTCGTGGAGAGCCTCTTATGGTCACAATCGCTGGCCCCATTACTTTGCAGGCAATTGAGCCGTATCTGGCTCAGGTTAATGACCTTTTCGCACGTGAATTGGCCAGTGATCTCGATCATGTGCAGAAGCTTTCCAATCATGTGGAACGGTTCCGCGGCAAAATGTTGCGACCGGTGCTGGTTTTTCTTTCAGGCCTTGCGGCACGTAACAGTTCTGAGCCCCTGGGGCAAACCCATGTCACTATTGCCACGGTCGTGGAAATGGTGCATGTTGCCACGCTCGTTCATGACGACGTATTGGACAACGCCGAAATCCGGCGGCGTGGCGCCACGATTAATCACCTGCACGGCAATGAGGCGGCCGTTTTGCTCGGCGATCTGTTAATCAGTCACGCCTATCATCTTTGCAGTTCACTGGACAGCCAGATGGCCTCACGCGCCATTGGCCGCACAACCAATATTGTCTGCGAAGGTGAACTCACACAGAATTTTAATCGCGGCAACTGGGCCTTAACCGAAAAAACCTACTTTGACATTATTTATCGCAAAACCGCCAGTCTCATTGAAACATCATGCCGACTTGGAGCCTGGGCATCCGATGCGGATGCGGCAACCATTGAGGCGCTTGGCAATTATGGTCGAGATGTGGGCATGGCGTTTCAAATTGTCGATGATCTGCTGGACATTGCGGGCCAGCAGAAAGCGGTTGGAAAATCGTTGGGTACCGATATTGAAAAAGGTAAACTGACCTTGCCGATGATCCATTTTTTGGCCACCGCCGCCCCGACCCACCAGCAATTGCTGATTAGTCTGCTTGAATCGGATGCGCCGGACCGCATAGATAATGCCCGGCAATTGTTAATCCCCAGCCCATCCATGCGTTACGCCCGCAACCGTGCGCAGCAACTTGTGGATCAGGCCATCGCCGCCATTGAAGATTTGCCGGAATCGGAAATCCGCCAGATTCTCATGGAAATGGCCCGATTTGTCACCGCCCGCGAATCATAACCGCACCGCATCTAAATTCCGCTGCCAGGCACCGCCTTGTTCGAGCAGGAAAGTAATTTGTCTGCTGAGTTGCAACCAACAATTCCAAGGGGAGTGGCAATTTTCCGGGCAGGGTGAAAAATCCACCATTTTTGCGGGGTTCTGAAGCCCACCGGGATAAACCCGGTGGCTCGCTGATTCCATTGACGCGGGGTGCCCGGAAATAATGCCACGCCCCAACCGACCGCGTCTTTTCAATATTCATTGAACAAACCGCCAATTTGCCACCGGGAAGTGAAACATTGCCGGCGGAAATATCCGGCCCGTGCATCGGCAATATATGCGGGCGTAGCACTTCCAGCGGTTGACCTGAAACGGTTATGCCCGTAAAACCCCTACTATGAGTGATGCGATCCCCACAACTTCGGAAATAAAAAATTCCTGGCTCACGCGCGACGTGCTGTTTATATGTCTCTCGGCATGTTTTGCCGATCTGGGCTATCAGGCCGTGCTGGCCATATTTCCCCTTTTTCTGGTAATGAATCTGCACGCTGCCGTCTGGGTCTTTGCCTTGGCAACCGCCATAAGCTATGGCCCCGGCGCTATATTCGGCTTAATTGGCGGACGACTGGGGGATCGCTATGGCCATAAAAAAATGGCCATAACCGGTAATTTATTTATTCCGCTTTTATCTCTGGCCGGATTGGCCACTACCCCGGTGGTGGCGGTGGCTCTGTTTGCCGGTGGCTGGTGGGCGAGGAATTTTCGATCTCCACCCCGCCGCACGCTTATGGCGCAAATGGTTTCCCGCACCAACCGCGGCAAGGCCTTTGGTTTTCTGCACGCCCTGGACATCGGTGGCGGATTTCTCGCCGCCACCGGAGCCATGATTCTGATTTGGGGTGGCACACCATTAAAAATAATTTTTCTCATCACCATTGTTCCGCTGCTTTGTTCCAGTGCGGTTTTGGCCATGGTGCGGAACAAAAAAATTGAGGAACCCGCCCCGCCGATGACTGCCACCGGCGATGCTGCTGACAAACCATCCGCCGCTGCCGCGGCAACCGATGCGACGCATCGCGCACTGTATCACCGATTACTTTGGGCCACGGGCCTTTATGGATTCAGCTCATTTAGTTTCGGATTTCCCATTCTTACTGTTGATCAGGCGACCGGCAGCCGGGCGTTGGCGGTTTTGGCGTATGTCATTTTTTTCGGCGTATCAGCCTTAACTGGACTGGTGGTTGGCAAATTTAATAAACGCAATGTGAAAGCTCTGGCGCTGGCGGGTTATCTGGCAGGTGGCATCGGGGCTGCGGGCATGGCCGTGGTCAGCACCCTGCACGGCTCGGCGATCCTGTTTTACCCGGTTGTGGCCCTGATGGGACTGGCCCTGGGCGTTATTGAAACGCTGGAGCCCACGATTATTTCGCTGATTATTCCGCCGAAGAAAACCGGTGGTGGCATGGGCGCTTTAACCGCCACGCGCAGCCTGGGCTTATTTTTTGCCAACATTCTCATGGGCCTGCTGTACAACATTCACGCGTCCTGGGTTTGGGCCTATGGTTATGCCGCAATATTAGCCGTGGTGGCGGCTGGAATTCTGCTTTCCGCCCCCAAAGTGGATATTGATTCACTGAATTGAAAACCTTTTGCGCCGCCCGCCCGCCCGCCACAGCACTGGCCGCAGATCACCTGCTGATACGCATCCGACGGGAAAGTTTGCACAAGGAGGCAACAGAGGCAGGGGGAGGACGACCAACCATCATCATGGGCCGCGGATCAAGTATCATCGATCTATATGACACCCCATTACTGATTCTCCCGACCAATACCGGCTTGATAATCCCATGCTCCGAACAAGTTGATCGTTGGTCGTTGACCGTTGTTCGTTGAGCGCAGCGCCACCCCGCCGCGTCGTGTCTTTGTGTCTTTGTGGTAAACCAACTCCCCTCCGTCAACGCGATGCCGCAATTTTACTATTCACGGCAGTGGTGTGTTGTCGCTTTTTACCGCAACGGGCGCTGCGGTCGTGTCGCCAAAGTTCAGTTCTGTCGGTGCCAGGAGGCCCCCGCTTAACACAATTTTTATGCCCTGATCTACCGTCCAATCCGTGTTGCGAACTTCATGCTCCAGAACCATCTGAAAAAAGCCGCTGGTCGGGTTGGGTGTCATGGGAATAAATATCGCAAGGTATTTATCTCCGCGCGAGGTATCCGTGATTTCATTGGTGACAAAAGCGATGGTCCAAAGCCCGTGGCGCGGAAACTCCACCAGCACCACGCGCTGAAATCCCGCTCCGCCGCCGCTTTGGCGAAATACACCAATGACTTGTTTGGTGGTGCCATAGATGCCCTTCAGCAGCGGCAAATTTTCAACAAAACGATCCACCACATTCAGAATCTGCCGCCCAAGCACAAACGTGCTCAATACACCAATGAGGTAGATGAATCCGGCCGTCAGCATTACCGCAAGCAAAGGGGCCAGATATCCCGCGGCTTTGGTGGTATCAATAGGTGCTACACGGCCGAAAATATTGGCTTTAAGCATCCATTGCGCCACCGGATATGAAAAGCCGGTGGCAAAGTGATAAATAAAACTCACAATATACAGCGTTACCAGCAGCGGAATCAGAACGACAAAGCCGCCGATGAATACCGACTGCATGTGCCGACGAAATCCACCCGACTGGGGCGATTTGGGGGCATTTTCCGGCGGCAGGCCGGGCGAAGTTGGTGCGGGTGCCGGTGTCATATATAGTACATCTGCCCCCCGCGACTTTTCTGGCTTACCTGCTCTACCAGCGTCGCGAGCGTTGTGGAATCCATAACTTCACACATAGCGATGGAGATTCGGGTTTGCAGTATTTCCACGGCCATTTCTCCAAGCTTCATATCGTCATGAAGTTCAACATTTTCCTGCGTGAGCTTTTTACCTTCCAACCGGCCAATGACTTCTCCCACGATAATGTTCTGCGGGCTGCGGGCCAGGCGATAGCCTCCCATGGCACCAATTTTCGATATTAAAAAATTGCCCCGCGCCAGCGACGACAAGATCGATTCAAGAAACTTTGACGGCAATCCCTCCCGGGCGGCAAGTTCCCGCGTTTGGATATAGCCTCTGGGATACGCCTCACACAAACAGATCAGCGCACGGATTCCATATTGCGTGCGTTTCGAAAGCTGCATGTACACCCCGTTACAACAAAGAGCAGGCCCGCAAAGCATTGCGGGGGTCAATGAAACCGCGACGATGCCTTTTGACGGCCTCGCCAACTGGCGGCATCTATGATAGACAAGTCCAACCGGCCCATCTGAATACCGCTGAAATTGTAAGCCTTTAAC
>JAJZVR010000295.1 GCA_021847065.1 Planctomycetota bacterium
CACTGATCCAAACATGGCTCTCCACAGCGGATTCCTCCCGACTAACCACAGTGACATACTATACCGGCTCCGGTAAAATCATGCCCGTGAATAATACTCCGCCAATACATGTCAGCATTATTATCCCGACGCATAACCGCGCGGAGCTTCTTGGCCAATCGCTGGAAAGTATTGCGCACTTGGATATTCCCGCCGGTACAACTGTCGAGCTGCTGGTAATCGCCAATGCCTGCACGGATCAGACCGTGCAGATTTGCCAAGCGGCCATAAGCAATATGCCGTTTCTGATGCGGTGCGTCATTGAACCGCAGGCGGGGGCCAGCCAGGCCAGAAATCGTGCTCTGGCGGAAGCTCGCGGAGATATCCTGGCCTTTCTGGATGATGATGTCTGGGTAGAGCGTGGGTGGCTGGCGGGTTTGTTGGAGGTGTTTAATCAATATCCCGCCGATGTGGTGGGGGGGAAAGTAACGCTCTGGTGGCAGGCTGTGGAAAAGCCGCCGTGGCTGACCCATCGTTCGGAGCATCTGTTAAGTTCAGTGGATTATGGACAAGAGGTGCGGGAGTTGTTCACCGGTGGCGACGCCATTTCCGCCAATCTGGCCATCCGCCGCAGTGTCCTGACCGATGTGCCTGGGTTTCGTACTGATTTGGATCGGCAGGGCCGCACGCTGTTAGCTGGTGGAGATACGTATTTTATTCAGCAGGCTCTGCAGGCCGGCCACCGACTGTTTTATGCTCCGCGCGCCGCAATCCGCCATTGGGTAACGCCTGAACGCGTGACGCTGGCCTATTTGAGCCGCGCCGCCTACGCCAATGGATTAGCCCGCATTCAAATGACCGATCACATTTCCCCCGCCAAAGCTATTTGTTTAACCTTGGAAAATGCTGTTAAATCCGGCCTGTACAGTGTGATAGAAATACTCTGCGCCGCAACGGGAAATCAGCGTGGGCGCATCAATCACCGCATTCGCCGCATGACCTCTCTGGGAGTGCTTTTCGCGTTAAGTCACCCAAGGAATTAATACGCCTGCCGGAGACAACCAAAAGATATGGCTGCTCGCCGCTTCGAGCGTGCCAGACAAGTTTCGCAGGCCGAAATCATTTTTCCGCACCAAAGACCACCGAACCTGCCGCAGCACGCATCTGTCGGAAATTCTGGCAATCTCAAAATGGCAATCGAAAATGCTGGTTTTCGGTTTGTTTTCCCTCCAATCAAAGGATACAATCACTGTCACCATTCATAAAACGTGTTCAGGCCACGGAGGTACCGTCCATGAAGATCAGATATTTTGGCATCGTGATTTTGGCCTTGGCGCTGGGCGCGGGCCATGTTCGAGCTGCCGGAGTGGCTGTGGGGGATGCGGTTTCGCTAAATTGGCGCACAACCAACGGTGTTGTGGTGGTCAACCGCGAGTTAAAGGGTCATTTTCTGGTGGTAGATTTTTGGGCGTCCTGGTGTCCGGCGTGTATGCAGGAAGCGCCGGATGTCACCAATGCATACCGCTTATTTGCCCGCGATGGCGTTGGTTTCGTTGGCGTATCGCTGGATGAGGATCTTGCCGTGATGCGGCAGACCACCGGAAAGATCGGATATGTCTGGCCACAGGTTTGCAGCGGCTTAGGGTGGAATGATCCAATCGCCCAGCAATGGGGTATAAACGAGATTCCTGATGCTTTTATCATCGGGCCGAACAGCAAAGTTCTTTGGAAAGGCTTTCCGGATGCCCTGGCGGCTGCTTTGAAAACACAATTGAAAGAGCATCCCACACAAACGATGCTGGCGCGGCAGGCCAAGCGGCTTGTGATGGCGGCAACCGCAACGGTGCTGGCGCATCACAACGTTGCCGAAGCCTGTCGGGACATCGAGGGCATTTCGCCGGCGATTCGGCGGGATCCGATCCTCTTGGAGCCTGTTAAGAAGTTGTTGTTCGCGGTGCGCCGCAATGGTTTAAAACTCGCACAGCAATTACACAAGCATACCAAGGCGATGGATCGGCTCTCGGCCATGATTGGCCGCCGAAACGTGATGATGTATTTGGGACTGTAGGCGGTATCGCTGCATCATCTCATTCCACATTAAAATAGCGGGCTTCGGGATGGTGAACGATAATGGCGGAGGTGGATTGTTCCGGCTGGATCATCCAGTTTTCCGATAACGTGCATCCGATGCGGGACGGATCCAGCAGGGCGAATAATTTATCTTCATCCTGTAAATCCGGGCAAGCCGGGTAGCCGAAGCTGTAGCGGCAACCTTGGAAATGGCAGGCGAAAATATCGCGCATGGTTGAGCCATCTTTATCCGCAATGCCCAATTCCTGCCGCACGCGTTTGTGCCACATTTCCGCCAGGGCTTCGGCAATCTGCACGCCGATGCCATGGATGTATAGATATTCGGTAAAGTCGCCCTGCTCAAAAAGCTGCTTTTCATACGGTGCCACATCTTGCCCGGCGGTCACACACTGCATGGCCAGAACGTCCAATTCACCTGATTCCACCGGGCGGAAAAAGTCTGACAGGCACCAGCGTTTGCGGCCAATTTGGCGGGGAAAATGGAAGCGCAAGCGCTCGGTTTTTTTATCCTCGGCATACACAATAAGATCGTTTTTATCCGCCTGCACCCAGAAGTAGCCATACACCACCTGCGGCTGCAGCAGGTTCATATCGCGGCATTTTTGCTTGATTCGTGTATAGATTGGCCGAACATGGCTTTCCGTCCATTTGCGGAATTCATCGCGCGGCATCACCCCGCTTTTGAACTGCCACTGGCCCCGGAAAAGCGCCACTTCATCAATGTAGGGAAATACCGCATCGACGGGAATATCCTTCACCACGCGCGATCCGTAAAATGGTAACGCCGGCACGGCCACGTCACGGCGTATGCCGGAAGTTACAAAATCAACGGTGCTGACTCCGGTTGTTTCCGCCTCCGGCACCGGCGTCACAACTGTCACGCCGCCTTTGCATCGCAGCTCAGCTCGGTCCGGAGATTCTCCGGTTTGAACCAGCATCTCTGTGATTTTTCCGGTCGCCACATGATCCATGACGCGTAAACCTTCAAACGCATCTTTGCCGTAAAACAACGGCCCTTTGTAAATATCCCGTAAATCCTTCTCAACGTAACCTCGCGTGAGCGCTGCGCCGCCGAGAATCACGGGAATATCAATGCCCAACCGATTCAGTTCCTGAAGATCATCGCGCATCACCAGCGTGGACTTTACCAGCAGGCCCGAAAGGCCGATGATCTGGGCATTATGCTCTTTGGCCGCCTGAATAATATTAGCAATCGGCTGCTTGATGCCGAGGTTGTAAACCGTGTAGCCATTGTTGGATAAAATAATATCCACCAGATTTTTGCCTATGTCGTGCACGTCCCCTTTAACCGTCGCCAGCACCATTCTTCCGCGGCTCTGACCTTCGCTTTTGGGCATAAAAGGTTGCAGATAGGCTACCGCCGTTTTCATGACTTCCGCACTTTGAAGGACAAACGGCAACTGCATCTGCCCGCTGCCAAACAAATCGCCCACCACTTTCATCCCCGCCAGAAGATGATCGTTGATAATGTCCAACGGCGCGTATTTGGCCATGGCTTCATCAAGGTGCTGTGAGAGCTTCTGTTTATCGCCGTCAATAATGTGCCGGCGCAGTTTTTCCTCCAGCGGCAGTTGTTCTGTGGCCTCCGCCACTTTGGCCGGGGCGCCCAGATTCGTCAGCAGTTGCAGCGGTTTATAATCTTCCCGCTGCCGGTCATAAATAAGATCCAGCGCCCATTGGTAATGCTCGGGTTCAATTTTATTCTGCGGCAAAATTTTACTGGCATGAACAATGGCGCTGGTCAGGCCGGCTTTAACGCATTCATTAAAAAACGCGATGTTTAATACCAATCGGGCGTAGGGCTTTAAACCAAACGAAACATTGGAAAGCCCCAGAGTGGTATGGCAATTGGGCAATTGCTCGCTGATGCGCCGGATGCCGTCAATGGTTTCCAGGGCTAACCGCCGAACTTCCTCTTGCCCCGTGACAATCGGGAATATCAGCGGGTCAAAATAGATATCCGTCTCCGGAATGCCATATTTATTTACCAGCAGATCATAAAGCCGTTTGGCAATTTCAATTTTGCGATCAGCCGTTTTGGCCATGGCCTCTATTTTGTCTTCGTCAATGGTGCCGGCAACCACTGCGGCCCCGTATCGCTTCAGCAGCGCAGCCATGCGGGCGAGTTTTTCTTCACCATCTTCCAGATTAATTGAGTTGACAATGCACTTGCCCGGCGCCGCCTGCAATCCGGCTTCAATGACATCCAATTGCGTCGAATCAATCATCAGGGGTGCGGTGACTTCTTTGGCGAACCGGCGGACAATATCGGTCATGTCCGGCACACCATTGCGGCCTACATAATCCACGCACACATCAACAACATGCGAGCCTTCTTTAACCTGTTCGCGCCCGATGGCCACCAGCATATCCCAGTCCGC
>JAJZVR010000296.1 GCA_021847065.1 Planctomycetota bacterium
GACAATTTGTGCCTGTGCGGTTTGCCCAGCCGCGGAGATCAGTGCAGCGCAGGCCACAGCCGTTGCCAGACCAAGTCCGATTTTTCCAAAAGAGTTCTTCATGGTAACAATTCCTTTCTATATTTTGAGATTTGCGTGTTCTTAAAGTTTAAGTTCACGCAAAATGCCCCAAAACCAAACCACTGCGGACTATGGCACCCGCAATTGGAACAAACCAATTAAAAAGCGAATGGATGTCCGGCGAGATTCAAACAGCCTTCACACTCTTTGCCTTATTGCAGTGCACCGCAACAACGCATCGGGTGAAGAACGGATGAACATTTATTTCTCCCAGCCCCCTGTTAACTCCACAGTTCACTAACTGAATTTCGTTTTACGCAACGAACCATTGAGCATTCCATCATGTTCCGAACCAGCCGCACCTCTAAACCCGGCGTCCACGGAACGTATTCTTCGCCGCCAACGCATGCGTTGCGATGCGCGGCTATCACGCAAGGCAATAGCGGCAGCAAAAATAAGAGGCAGCGCCGAGAATATACATATTAAACTCAACATGTTGACACACATTTCCATAAATGCCGCACCAGCGCGCTTGTTACTCAACGGGCTTAAACAGCGGAATAAGTTTGATGGTTTTCCAAGTCCCGTGGTCGTCGACTTTAATCATAGTTGGAAGCAGCACATGATCCCGCGTGTTGCATTGCCCCTTTACCCGGATGATCATGCCGACATACGGTGCCAACGGTCTGGGATTTGCGTCGAGTGTCCAGGCGTGGCCATGCACGAGAATGGCCGCCGGCGCGCCGGACAATAAGCATTTTTTGCCGCAGGTTCGACCATGCGCTCGCCCTTTGAGTCCGTGCGCGGAATAGCAGTTCATATCCAAAAGCTGACCTTTCCATGTGCCGGCCTTAAGCGGCACGGCAAAAGCACTGACGGACATGACGCCAACGGTAAAAACACCCACAACAGCGGAAATAATTTTACGATTCATAACACAGCTCCAAAAAGAACAGACCACTTCAGAGCGGGCTGATGACCATCATCGGCACCGCCAAAATACTTAATTCAACCACAAGTCCTCCGCACCATCGGCTGCTCCGTTGCCGTAGATATGGGAGCAGCCGATGTCGGTGCGGTGCGACGGAAGGTTTAAAGTCTTTACTGGTTACCGGTACTAATAACCGTAATGCTGGTGCGACTGGTTACCCACTGGCCATCACCGGTTTTGGCATACGCCTTGATCATATAGCCCCCTGGCTGGGTGGCGGAGAACTTGGCATATTGATCTCCGCGCGAATTATCAGGAGTGAGCGTGGCGGTGGTCGGTGAGACTTTCCACTTAATGCTGCTGTTGGTGAGGTTCATAGTAGTGGCGCGAATCCAGACTGTCTCACCTACCTGCACAGAATTATGTTCCGAGTGAACACTGATCTGCGGTGCATTGGCATTTGAGTGGTACATTTGGGAACAGCCCACGATACCGAGAGCCAACGTTGCGGATAACGCCGCAGCCATGGAAAAACTAAGTAATTTAGACTTCATAAGAAGTACTCCTGAAAAAAGAGAGAAACAAAACCCACTGAATATTTATTTAGACAACCATCGCCCGGCATTTGTTTTACACAATAATATTGGGGCTATTTACCAGGTGGTGTCCGCTTGCGCCGAAGCGATTCAAAACCGCCCTGGAATCACACCCATTAACAGCAGCACGACGACCACCAGCAGAATAAATCCCAACCCGCCACTGGGGCCGTATCCCCACTTATTGCTGTAACCCCACGTTGGCAGCACACTAAGCAATAACAGCACTAACACGATAAGAAGAATAAAGCCCATGATGGATACTCCTTTCAAACGAGTATAAAATCCAAAGTCGCAATGTTTCCCTGCCGCATGTTCACGTTTCATGTCAACATGCGGCAGACGCAACCGCGACTCCCACTGCTACGTAATGCAATTGCCGTACCACAGGGATAATTCGTGAATTATGGCGTTTGCGGCATCTGGGCACACATGTATGATATGTATGTGCGCCAAACTGTCCGGGTCAATCTGTCCGATAACGGCGTATTGTCACGGCTGGTGCCACGCAATTCATAATAGTGCCACGCGGCAGGAACCCGATCGATTGCAGACGCTTATTTATTTATTTCATCCATATACAGCACGCCCCGTTGCACATTATTGATGGTCGGGCGGCAAATGGAAACAGAGGTCAACGCGCTTTGGCGCGAATTGGCACCGCGTTTGCATAACACTCCTTCGCCTTCGCATAGTCCAGATGGAACGGTTCCGTGTGGCATGCGTCTTTTTAAGGAGACTTAACCATGGGCAAAACCAAAGATTTTCGCAACCTGTTCATCGACCAGCTTCGGGATTTGTACAGCGCTGAGACACAACTGATCAAAGCCTTGCCGAAAATGGCCGAGGCGGCAACATTGCCGGCCCTCAGAGACGCCTTCCTCGGTCACCTGGAAGAAACCAAGGGGCATCTGGAACGCCTGGAAGAATTATTTCAGGCGTTTGATGAAAAGCCCACAGGCAAAACCTGCGCGGCCATGAAAGGCATGATTTCAGAGGGCGACGAGATTGCCCATGAAAAGTACACCCTGCCGGTTCGGGATGCCGGACTCATCGCCGCAGCGCAAAGAGTTGAACATTATGAAATGGCCGCTTATGGCACCGCCCGGGCATTTGCATTGCAGTTAAATGATAAATCTATCGCAGCGAAGCTTCAGTTGACGTTAAAAGAGGAAAGCGATTGCGATAAGAAACTCACACTGCTGGCCCGCTCGGCCGTAAACGAACGGGCGTGCCAAGAGCAAGAGCAGCTTGTCAATGCGTAATTGAGATCACGCACTGAGAGTTGACTTTCAGCGCTGTGATCTCCTTTCGTTCTTTCCATCCCCTCGTTCCGATGTGGAGGTTTATGTGTTATGGACCTCCACATTTTTTTTCGCCCTTCCTTGGGACAACGGAAATGTTTAGGAATTCGTATTTACGATTGCTGGAGAATCCGCTATGGCCAGAACGAGAACTTTTCAAGGATTATTCCTGGATCAGATCCGCAGCCTGTACAGTGCCGAAACGCAGTTGCTGCGCGTACTGCCCAGAATGACGCGCGCCGCCACCCTCCCGGCGCTTAAGCAGGATTTTCTCAACCATATTGAAGACACCAAAGAGAATCTGGCCCGACTGGAAGAACTATTTCACCGACTAAAAGATACACCCTGGGGCAAACACTGCAGCGCCATGCAGGGAATTGTTTTTGAATGCAACGGTATGACCCAGGCCAATTATTGCCAATCCGTGCGGGACGCCGGACTCATGGCCGGTGCCCGGAGAATTGAACATTATGAAACTGCGGCGTACGGCACCGCCCGGGCGTTTGCCATGCTGCTTCAGGATCGCCAAAGCGCGGTGCAGTTGAAGCGAACATTGAAGGAAGAATCGACCGCTTTGAAATTGTTATTGTGACTCCACAAAAGCTCAGCAACGAAAGGTAGCGTATGAAAATGAAACATTCAGAATCTGTTACAACGATGACGCTGGAACATATTTCTCCCATCGAAACATCCGCCCCCGGTGCGCCGGGCATAGCGGCCCGCTGGACTTCCAGTGCCAAAACCGGGGTGGGAACCGCCTTGGGAAATAAAAGCCACGTCTGGTTCACCCTCAGCCACGGCATTGTTAATGAAGTATATTATCCGCGCATTGATCAGGCGTGCATTCGGGATATGGGGTTCATCGTGACCGATGGCGCGGGTTTCTTCTCTGAGGAAAAACGTGATACCCATTCCACGGTTCACTGGCTGGCTGAAGGCGTCCCGGCATTTCGGATGACTAACACCTGCCGGGCGGGTCGCTACCGCATTGAAAAAGAGATTCTTTCAGATCCTCATCACAACACGCTGTTACAGCATGTACGGTTTATACCGCAGCAGGGCGATCTTGCCAGCTACCATCTGCATGTGCTCCTGGCCCCGCATCTGCAAAACCATGGCAATGACAATACCGCGTGGGTGGGCGAATTTGAAGGTACTCCCATGCTTTTTGCCCGGCGGGACGGAATCGCATTGGCACTGGCATGTTCCGCACCGTGGCTGAAACGGTCGGTGGGTTATGTGGGTACATCCGATGGCTGGCAGGACCTCAAGGCGCACAACCAGATGACCTGGGAATATACGCAGGCGGAACATGGCAATGTGAGCCTTGTCGCCGAGATCGGGATGCTGAAATCACATGGCGACGTAATTTTGGCGTTGGGTTTTGGAGATAGTCCGGAAGATGCGGCGCGCAGTGCTCTGGGCAGCCTCGAGGACGGCTTTGAAAAAGCCAAACACGATTACATCACCGGATGGCGGGAATGGATGAAAACGCATGGAGCGCTGCATAAAAGCGGTGTCGGTCCGGGCGATCTATTTCAGAAAAGCATCGCGGTTCTGCGCACGCATGAAA
>JAJZVR010000297.1 GCA_021847065.1 Planctomycetota bacterium
TGCTTAGTCGCGAAAGTCAGATTAGCCAGAATATGCTGGTGTCCCATACTTCAAAGCTCAATCCTGTATTCAATGCACAACTGCATAAATTTCAGGGCATGTTTTCCCTGCACGCGCCACTGGTTACGGCCCATCAGCAGGCACTTGGATTGATTTATCAGACCGTCGGCCAACAAGCTGGTGTCATGGCGTATATATTTAATTTTCGTCTGATGGCGCTGCTGGTATTATGCTGCATTCCATTTATCTTTTTTCTAAAAATACCCAAACATCGCAGCAAACCGGTGGATGTGCATTGAGTAACAGGGGGCTAATGAAGTCCATACCATGGCCTCACATCCACGCAACTCATGCCAGCCGCAGCCGCAGCCTGAAATCCGAGATCGCCATCTTCATAGACGGCACATTCTTCGGGTTTGAGTCCCATACGTAAAGCTGCGACAAGAAATGAATCCGGTGCCGGTTTGCCATGCTCGACATCATCAGCGCAGATAACGATGGAAAATAAATCCATCAACCCCGCAGCCCTCAGTTGCTGATCCACAATGCGATGGATGCCGCCACTGGCCACGGCAAGATGCCGACGGCCATTTTCGCGCTGGGCAATGGCAACGACTGCGGGAATAATCTCAATATCCGGGATGCTCTGAATATATACCTCTTCCTTACGATGTGTAATCTGCTCCCCGGAAACATGGGATTTGTGGGTCTGGGCCAGCGATTGCGCTATTTTCAATGTCGGCATGCCGGCAAGGCTGTAAAATTCATCTTCAGTTAGTGGAATCCCGGCTTCACCCAGCGCGGTTTGCCACGCCCGGTAGTGCATGGGCATGGTGTCAACGAGTGTTCCGTCGCAATCAAAAATTAATCCACGGATGTGTTCGGGCAGCGCCGCCAATGGATTGGAATGCCAATCTGGTTTGATATTTACATTCACGAGTTTAACAGCCTTAAAATAAAAAAAAGAATAACCTTCCTAAACGGGTGATTTCCAAGTTGTGCGGTAATAACGCATTACGCGTGAATCAACAACGGAATATCCTGTGGCAACTGATCGGCCACAGCCGTAAGCGTGTCGCCATGTAAAGCCCGGAGCATCGTGCCACGACGTGATACACCCATCAGCAGGGCGTTGACCGAATAGGTCGCCGCAAAATCAAGAATCGTATATGCCACATCCGGAGAAACGGCATAAATGGGCACCAGAGGTACTTCCGCCTTGGTGCATACATCCTGCGCTTTGCGGAATGTGGCAATGGCGTCGGGGTCTTCTTCCAAGGTCGGACCATCACTATCAGCGGCAAAGGCGAGGTTCAATTGTCGAACAAAAATAACAAAAAGAATTGCGCCAGATTGTTTGGCGTACTGCGCTGCAAATTCCAGCAGCCTTGGCGAGCCGCGCGTGGCAACAAGCACCTTGGGCATGGACATTTCCAATTCTTTGCCCGGCGTGCCAAAAGCCAGTTGATCAAGTGAAGACTGCGCCTCGCGCATTGCCGCAGCCGATGCTCTTAATTGGGGTGTCAGGCTGCGTAACTGGTAAATGGCGGTGCCAGCCAAGACCAGAAAAATCGCGGACGCCGCAAATAACCATCCGGCATAAACGGGGTGGTGGTGCAAAAATATGAAAGCCAGCTTCAACATGGCCAGACTGATTGCCACAGCCAATGCAGTGCTGCCGGCGAGAACGCGCCAGCGTGCTTTAAGACTCAGAACGGGATATTGTTTCGTGTAAAACCGCGCAAGCAAACCGCTGGCCAGAACACTTAAAGCAAAAATCAGAGCCTCATGCTTCTGGAACGCCAGCGTCAACTCAATGGCGGCCATAATCAATCCAACCGCCCCCAGATAGAGCCGCTCCCAGGGTTGCAATTTGAGTTCCCGGTTAATAGCCGCACTTGAAAGATTAATCGTAATAGCACCCACCACGCCGATAGCGTATAAATCACCCAGGGTGCTTAGGTCGTGAAAAATACTCAAAATCAGAACAGGGACAATCACCGCCGGGATCAACGCCAGCCACGGTACGCCAAACACATTGAGCCGGGATAAAAAACGGGGCAACTCATTATCCCGGGACATCGTATACTGAATACTCATCATGGCACCGACGGCGGTATTTACCGCAGAAATCAGCAGCAGGCCAAAGACAATGCCGCAAATCCAGCCGAAAGGGCGGCCGACAAAATCGCTAGCCATTACACGTAAAACTTCATTTTGTATCTCATTTTCACGATCGTAGTGGGTATCCATTCGGCGGACCTGTCCAGCCATTTGCGGATGGGTTTTCCAGTCTGGATGGCGGGCCTTGAATACATGTACCTGATGATGCAGAACCACTGCTGGTGTGGTGAACTTCTCATGCGGCTTGTTTGGGTTCGGGCTTAAAGCGCACATTCCCACCGCCAATATCGCGTTTAAAACCACCACTTCCACCAGCACGGGTACAATCGTCTTGCGCGCAGTCTTCTTGACGGGAAGAACCATTACACCGGTCATGTTCGCCACCGCTTCCACGCCTGAAAGCGCCAGAACAACATTAACCAGGGCCACCCATTGATCCCCAAAATTCCCGGTGAGCCGTCCTTGCGTCATGATTCGGTGCCAACCGGTAGCCAGATGTGGCACGCTGAATACGGTTATAACCAGCGTCAACACAAATGTGGACAGCGCTGCTATCAGGGCTAGAACGCCCACTTTCCTGAGTCCAAAATAATTTAAAATACCAATGAGAATAATGGCGCCAATGCTACAAATAGGCACCAGTGGGCCGTCATTGGGCACGCCGATATATTGCATCCCGTCGTAAGCGGACATTGCTGCTGTGACAATAAAATCCGCACACAGCAGCAGCGCCCCGATAACCGCCAACTGTCGACTTAAATGTTTGGCCGAAGAGTAGACACCGCCGCCATCCGGAAAACAGCGGCAGATAATGATATATGCCCCGCCCACCAGCGCTACCAGCACCCCAACGGCTAAAACATACCAGAAGCTCTGATAAAGCGAATAAAAGAACGCCAAGCCAAGAACGTAAAATCGGCTCGTGCCCCAATCGCCATACAATATGGCGGACGCATGATACCATTTTAATTCTCTCGGGCGTTCGTTATGTCGAACGGAATGATCCATTATACTCCGGCCTGCCAATTTCTCCCGCTGTTGGCGAAGTTATCCGCCAATACTCGGCGCTTGCCCAGCGAATTTTAAAAAGTGATGGTATAGCGATAACGGTGGCCGTCAAGTGCGAAGCGATTCCATGCTTCCTGTCAAATTGTAAGTTGCGTTCCATTTTTCTTATTTTCATGCGATATTAGCTTTCCGGCAAGTAGAACCTTGAATTGGAGAAAAATTGTGACGCAACGAATTTTAATAACCGGCGGGGCGGGATTCATTGGTTCGCACCTTGCCGAGAGTTTCCTGCAACGCGGTGATGCTGTTTACATCCTGGATAATGAATCTACTGGAACCCGCAGGAATATTGAACATCTTTTCTCAAATCGACAGTTGAGATTTATTTCCGGCAGCATTATGGATGAAGCTGTGATCTCGCGCCTGGTGGGGACGTGCCATTATGTTGTGCATTTAGCGGCGGCGGTCGGGGTGCAATATATTCTGGACAACCCACTGGAAAGCATCCTTACCAATGTTGTGGGAACCGAGCGCGTGCTCAACGCGTGCCGGGATTTTGAAAAGCCGCTGTTTCTGGCCAGTACCAGCGAAGTTTATGGCCTTCAAACCCACGCACCGCTGAAAGAAAATGATTATTGCGTGCTTGGGGCCACATCCGTGAGCCGATGGTCGTATGCCTGCTCCAAGGCCCTGGATGAGTTCATGGCTTTGGCTTACCACCAAAAACAATCCTTTCCGGTAACGATAGGTCGCTTTTTTAATACGGTAGGCCCCCGGCAGTCGCCAGCCTATGGTATGGTTTTACCTCGCCTCGTGGATCAAGCTTTGCAGAACCAGCCGTTAACGGTGTATGGCGACGGCCAGCAGACTCGTACTTTTACGCATATTCATGATGCGGTACAAGCCATTACGCTGCTGACGGATAATCTCCAGGCCGCTGGCGATGTTTACAATATTGGTGGGACCGAAGAAATAAGCATCATGGCCCTGGCGCAGAGAGTGCTGGAAATCACCGGCAGTTCATCAAAAATAAAGCTGATTCCTTATAGTGAGGTCTTCAGTAAAAACTTTGAAGATATGCCCCGTCGTGTTCCGGATACCGGTAAACTCCGGGCTGTGACGGGATTTTCGCCACAGTGCGATCTCAATAAGATGATCGCCGATGTTGTTGCCGATCGCAAAATTAAGCTTTCTGCCGGGAGATAGAGCGATTAAACAAGTGCATCAATTATTGGGTGTAACCAATTAAGTCCCATTCACAACGTCGCTTAGAAGGTAAAAGCCTTTTTATTAAGCGA
>JAJZVR010000024.1:0-6564 GCA_021847065.1 Planctomycetota bacterium
CGGCGGTGGATGGGCGGTTATGCCGACCATATACGAACAGGTTGGCCACCGGGTTTGCATAGGGTCCTGATCCCGACATTGATCCGTAATTATACTCACAATACCACATACCATCATAAATAAAACATAGTTGCGAGGGATCATCGACCTTGTTCATCTTATATCCCGATGAAACCTGTCCACCAGGGACCTGGTTCTGATCGACCAGCACAAACGATGGATTGGCGTTGGCGTAGTAACCGCCGCTTACATTAAAGTTCCAAGGCGGTGGATTCAAGGGATTAAGAAAATAGAACCCCGCATTCATGCCGTAAGACCAATCTATGGTCATCTGCGGCAATCCCAACACGCTGACCTGCGTTTGTTGCCGTAGTGTGCCGTCACCGGTCCAATACATCGGTGAAGTTCCCCTGTGCCCGATGAGATTACCATTACCATCCACTCGGGATACGTCCGACACCGGTAATGCCGGATCGACAAACATGGTGGATTGGGCCGCACCAGCCGCCAGATTATTCCCCGGACTTGGCACAATGCCCGCTTTGATCATGATTGCCGGCCACGGATCAGTCCCAGCAACCGTCCGGGTATAGGTGTAACCAGCCGGCAGAATCGCATCCTCATATTCCTGCGCGTACTCCTGCACGCCGGTGCCGATCTGCCGCAGGTTGGATTCACAAATCGTCGCCAAGGCCAATGAACGAGCTTTGGCCAGCGCTGGCAACAGCAGGGAGATCAGCAGGGCAATGATAGAAATGACTACGAGCAGTTCCACGAGCGTAAAACCGTGTAGGGGCTGGCGGAAGCGGTTAAACTTTCCTCCCGGCTCGCCGGGATGTAAAACCGATCCCCCCGATCTTTCCCGGCGTGCCGGGAGACAGTTCCCGCATAATTCGTCCCGCACTTCCGGGATAGTTTCCATTCGTGGATTCATATGCAAGATACGGCGAGAGGTTGAGTCGCATTGAATAGCAAACATGATCTTATCTCCTAGAACAACGAGAAATTGGAAAAGGGGCCGCGAACTCCCGCGGCCCCTTTGTTCCTTCCTGAACATCCCGACCGCTGTCGGGACAGGCGCGAGCCGCATTTACGCCCGGGCCTTACGTTTCCGGCCGCTCAGCACCAATGCCATGCCGCCAATTGCGAACAGGCCCAGCGTGGCCGGTTCAGGTACGGCGCTAACCGTAAGCATTTCCGCAGTATTGGAGTTGCTCAGCGTTAACAGATAACTGTTGCTTCCGAGTACAGCGTCAGCGGTATCCTTGCCGTTGCCGAATACGAAGGTTCCGGTCAATCCGCCCGCGGTGTCGCTGATCAGATTGTACGTGCCATAAGTAAGCGTCGTGGCTCCGTGAACGCCATAGACGTTGATCGTATTGATTCCGCCGACGCCTGCTGCGCTGCTAACCAGAATATTCGACACCTGGCTGCCGTTCATCCCAAAAGTGATCGTGCCGCTGCTCAGATTTAGACCTTTCAGAGCCGTCGGCGTGGTGTTTGTGGCTGAAATATCGAACACGCCGGTGGCGTTGATCATCAACACAGAACTGTCGGCAATGCTGCCACCACGCACCAGAGCCAGCGTCCCCGACTGAATCGAGGTCGGGCCGGTGTACGTTTCCTGGTTCTCCAGCGTCAACGTGCCGCCGCCGGTAAGGGCGATACCGCCGGTGGAAAGTGATGCGTCGGCATTAGTTCCCTGTAACAATGCGGCAGAAACGACCGCGTTGTAACTGGTTGGCACTTCAAACGTCACACCGCCGTTGAGCACGTTAACGGTCATCGGATTAGAGGCGGTGGATGCGATCCAAGGGCTGTACAACCCGGCTGGTCCGGCAGCACCGGACGCCTCCAACGTGCCTCCATTGAGGTTCAGCGTACCGCCGATGGCGTTGTTCGTATGAATCCAGTCCGCATTAATCAAACCTCCATTGAGGTTTAAAACGCCTGGCTGGGTCTGGCCGAGCTCTATCTGGTAGGCTTGCATCTGTCCGCCGGCGTTGACGTTGACGGTGCTGCCTTGGCCGCCAGCATAGCAGAACAGGTACTGGCCGGTGTTGGCCATTATACCACCGCTGTTGATATTAATGGTTGTCGTGCCAGTGTTATTACCGACCTCAAATAAAAACGGCGCAGTGAATGTGGCGTTATTATTGATATTCACCACGCTGCCCCCCGCCGCCCAAGACATATAGCTCGAGCTTCCCGCGTTGAAGTTGCTGTTGATATTGACCGTGCCACCGCCGCTGAAGTTTACCGGCATATTTCCCGTTACATTCGTGATGGCCCCGCTTAACGTCAACTGCCCAGTTCCCGTAAAATTCACCCCATTGTAAAAGTAGGTCCCGGCTGAAATCGTCGCATTGGCATTCGTCACAATTGGTGCGCCTGTCAGTGCCCCGCCTCCAGTGAGTTCCAGCACATACGACCCGCTGCCCGCAATGGTATAATCACCGCTGGTGGCCGGATTGAACGTCAAGCCGGCCGCCGTAATGTTCGCCCCCAGCGTCACTGTTCCGGCCGCACCGTTATTCGAACCAAACGACGCGGTGGTACTATAGCCGCCGCTGGTCGCCCAAGATGAGTCGGTCGAACCATTGGACCAGTTGGTGCCTGTAGTGTTCCACGCCCCGGAACCATCGACCGGAGTGGTGGGACTGGTTCCGCTGCTGTCCCATGTCAGAGTTGTAGCCATCGCGGCCCCGGATGCTGTAAACATCGCTCCCACCGCCAGAGCCACCAGAGTTTTTCGCATGTTCGTCGTCATAAAATGACTCCTCCAAAAAGAAACGTCGCATCCAATTAAGGATACTTTATCTACCCTCCAAACCGGGCGGGTTGCGGTTTCGCCGCGACATGCGGCGAAAAAGACATTTGACGGAATTAAGCTTAGCACGTAAATATGCTCAATGGGCGCAAAAGTTTTTCCATTTAGCGCAATTCCCGCAAGACCCGCCGGAAGTGGTGGAAGAGATGGTTACACCGGAGTTTAGCCTGAAAAATTTAATTTCCGGAATCGAAACCCCTTGATAGCACTGCGTTTGCGGGTACTGACTGGCACTTTTTCCGACAAAGCGTGCCCATGCAAATATAGTGTTTTTGGTTGGTTTTTGATGGGTCCGCATTCAGTCGCGGGAAATACAAAATTGGCGAAGGCCATTTTAGTACAACCACTTATAAGTTTTTTCCTCCAAGACTCCGGAGTGTAGTGTTACTCCCCTTCGCCGCGTTCATTGGCGGCGGTGAGGATGAATTTTTGGGTCAGTCCGGACCATACCAGCAGCAGCGCTGCCGAGGTGAGTATGAAAATCCAGAGCAGTTCCGGGTGCAGCCATTTCTGTTCGGGGCCAATAAGTTCCGAGTCACGCATGGCACACCACAGGCCCATGCCCATTGTGACCGTTAATGCCAATGTTCCGCACAGTCGACCTGTGATATTCACCCACCGGTTAAAACGCGAAAAATAACCCGCCAGTGCGATGATGCCGGCACCTTCCGCACCCATGACCGCCGCCACCATGACAACGTGTATCCATGGCGAGTTCGCAGTGGAGACAATACTGTCAACCGTCCGGCAGGTAAACAATTCCACCATGGGCAAAAACCATAAAATTGTGACAACCGCGCCAAAGGCCAATTGACGGGTATTGAATATTTCTGAATGAACCGCGGCGGGCCGTATCCCGGTCAGGGCATCCAGGCACACCAGGGCTAACAGCGCCACCGCCGGATATTCCACCAAAATCACCATCAGCGGCCCCTGCTGCCGGGCAAGAAAATAGGTCATGACCAAAATGCCAAATCCCATGGCTACCATCAATGACGCACGGCGGCGGCGCGACAAAAAGGGAATTGCCAGCATGGCCAAAATTCCCAGGACCAGCTCAATGGCCTCAACGCTTTGTGTAGCCGCCGTATGAAACACCGGGGCATTTGTTTCACGCAATGAATAGAGGTGCGATCCGTGCCCCAATATCAAATAGAACGGCGCTATCAACAACACACAGGCGAATTCGGAAACAAAAACAGTGGATAATTCAAAGCGGCGGCGTGGAATAGGCCAAGGCTGTCCCGCCTGAGCCGCCGGTGCCAACGACGCAGCGGATATTTGATCACTGCCGTTGGCTTGTGCAGCGGCCAGCGACACCGATGACACGCCGCCATCAACGCCCATTGCGGAGCTTAGCGCGACACCGGCCACGCCGTGGCGGCCCATGGTTTGCCGATGCGGATGTGTGTGTACGTTTCTCACGCTCTTTATATCCATTAACCCGGGCCGCGCATCTTGCATCAGACCCTTATTGCCAGTACCTGATTATATCCACATATTGTCCATAACGTCCAAATGGTTTTCAACGCCAATTTTCTCGGCACCGGCCCCCCAAAGAAAAAAGCCAGCCTCATTACAGGCCGGCTCTTGAACTCACATCGGTGTTTGCTCGGCGTTACGCCTGGGCCGGTGCCGCAACCGACGTCCCGGTTGCCAACTGGTCATCGCCATTGATTGCCTTGCGGCAGAACTGGTGGGTCAAACCCGCCCATGTCAGGATCACACACGCGGTGATTAACATGAACAGCCACATGACGCCCACGCCAAACCAGCCTTTGGTCATCGCCGGACCGGCCATGACATGGGAGATCGACAACGCGGCGGCAAAGCCGACTGAACTGATCAGTAAGAATGCCACGAATGTCATCGCCCGGGCAATCCGGTTGACCGTCAAGGAGAATTTACCCTGGGAATCTGATATCGCCACCACGCCGGCCAACAGAGCACAAATACCGCCCGTCGCGAAGACGCCGCGGAGTAATGAACCACCTATGGCGTTGAATATTTGCGCAAATGCCGGATCCGAGACCGATTCAAGCGATGGCAAAACCCACATTACAATCGCCGCAATTGAGAACATAAACTGCCAGGTGCTTAAAGATTCAGATTTGGGCGCCAGCGTTCGGGCCTGCAAAATTGCGGATAACGCCGCGAGGGAAAGCAGACCGGCAATCGGCAGGAGCACCAAGTTAATGCCAATAAGTTTCTGTTGGAGCATCGCCAGAATCAACAGGATCGTCAGACTCGCACTGATGTTAAGCATAAACCGGCCACGGGCATCACCGCGAAACAGGGGAATCAGAATCAACCCGGCGATGGCACCGGCAATTTCGGCGAATTTCAGCGCGCCGGGAAGTGCACCGGCAAGCGACCCGGCCTTTAAACCTGTCCACCAGCCGGTTTCTCCCAACTGATGGGGCATAAATATCGTCGCGGCCAAGAGCAGCACGCACGCCGCCTGCGCGGCGATCACGCTGGCCCATGATACCCATTTCGGCATTACCACTGACGCTTGCGACAGTGAGCCGCCGGGAATTGGAGTCGGAGGAACCGCCGAGTTTGTTGCCGTCGGCACTGTTGCCCCCGGAACCGCTTCGGCAAAATTCACCGTCAACTTTTCCGCTGCGGCGGGTTGAACGTCCGACATCGGCACAACCGGTGGAACCGCTGAAGCAGGCCGATCCGTTTCATTGGTTTTTGTTGACTTGGTTACCATATAAGCACCCCTGCATAAACACAGACAATCCGAGGAAACAACAACATCCGTCGCCAGTTCCTCATAACTCCAGCGTGGACACCCATTTCTATCGGCTTACAGGTGCGGATTCTTCATCGATAAAACCATGATTATTGGTGCTTCCAATAATAGTTGTCTTTTTTAGATATGGCCATCATTCAAGGAGCAAAAACGTCCGAATTTAAAGGAAGTTTATAAGGCTGATGACGCGCACGAACTGGTTATGAAGCGTTCTGCGGCGGCCCCGGCAGGCGTTTAGCGATTTAATCTTCAAACAGGGCATTGGAATAGACATTCTGTACATCGTCGTTTTCTTCCAATGCTTCAATGAGGGCTTGGACTTTCTGAGCGTGGTCACCGCTGATACTGATTGTCTGGCTGGGGATCATGGTAATTTCCGCGGAGGCCATGGGAATTTTCAACCCCAGTAGACTCTTGCGTACTTTTTCAAAGTCCACCATTGCCGTTAATACTGTGTACCCCTCTTCCGCGGACTGCACGTCCTGTGCACCGGCTTCCAGAGCTAATTCAATGAGATTATCTTCGTCTATGGCTTGACGTTCCACCGCAATAACACCTTGGCTGGTAAACATCCAGCCCACCGAATTTGCCGCACCAACCGCCCCGCCGTTGCGGTCAAAAATGACCCGGATTTCCCCCGCCGTCCGGTTGCGGTTGTCGGTCAACGCATCCACCAGAATCGCCACACCGCCCGAGGCATAACCCTCATATAACACCGGCTCATAATTATCCGCACCGAGTTCACCGGTGCCTCGCTTAACGGCCTTTTCAATGGTTTCATTGGGCATGTTGGCGGCACGAGCTTTATCAATGGCATAGCGAAGGGCCAGATTGTCATCCGGATTCCCCCCCCGCTTGGCCGCAATAATAATCAGCCGCGCCAGCTTGCTCCAGACCTTGCCGCGCCGGGCATCGACAACCGCTTTTTTATGCTTGATGGATTTCCAATGGGAATGTCCCGCCATGCTTACAA
>JAJZVR010000024.1:6664-23106 GCA_021847065.1 Planctomycetota bacterium
GCCAGTGTTGTTAAGCGACTTAAGAATTGCGCCAAACGCAATGGGCGATCTTTGCAGAAGGAAACCCGGTTGCTTATTGAGCGGGCAGCAGGGGCTGATCGTCATGAGGTAGCGCGGATATTTGATCGGTGGGATACCCGGTTTGCGGGCCGGAAATTCTCCAGCAGTGTTGATCTGATCCACGAGGATCGCACGCGATGAAAACCCTGATTACGGACGCCAGCCTTATCGCAGCGGCATTATTTAGCGAGGAACACGCCGCCGCCGCCCGGAAAATACTCGCCGGGAACGCGAACCTTCATGCCCCGGATTTTATTACCGTTGAAATTGCCAGCGTTATATGGAAACGCCATCGCCGTGGAGAAATTGAGACTCAAGAGGCGATGGATATGCTGGCGGACGTTGGCCTGCTGCCGCTGATTAAAACTCCGGATACCGACCTTACCATTTCCGCGTTGCAACTGGCTATGCGAACGGATCGCAGCATTTATGACTGTCTCTACCTTGCCCTGGCCGTGCGAGCCAAGGGGGTTCTGATCACGGCGGACAGGCATCTTGTTCATGCCCTTGCCTCATCACCCTTGAAAAGCCATATTGCCTGGCTGGGAGATCAGTAAGAGACTGTTTGGGAAGTTTTAGACCCCTGTGGCAACGTTGGAATGAATCTGGAATTTCAATTTGGACAGCAATCCGGCGCGATCCACAACAAAGGCATCGCCTTGGATGGTATTGCCCGTGATGATGGCCGTGGCGCAGCGTTTCGTTATACCCACCGCTTTTTTCCTCCCGGCGTTTCTGAACACGGCAGGCAACCGGCAACCGATTTCACCCAAATGGCCGCCAGCGATCTGAAAACTCCATCGAATCATGCAATGCTCCACAATAGCATTTTGTGCAAAACTATTGGCTATTTGTGCCCGCTGGAGACCACCTGAAATCCATTAACCGCGGCATAGGCGGCATCCGATCCGGCTCCGATTTTTCCGATAAGTTCCCCTTTACTATTGGCGACCAGTCCCTTGATCACGTTCCAAGTATGCCCTTTATTGGCACCATCGAAAAGCATCGCGGTAGAAGCCCGTTTGGCATTAGTAGCCACAAACTCACCTGTCTTTGACAAATGCCGCCGGTCCGGGATGTTGGCGGGGCGAACGTCGGTGGCAACGGTACCCAACTGGCATACGTTGAGTCCGCATTGAATTATGCATACCGTCCGGTCGCAAATTCAGGGAGCAACCGGGGCGACGACAGCGCGGGCTGCGGCAGTTGCCAGGCAGGTATAGTATTCGCTGCCGCCATAATACATCCACCATTTTCCGTTATGCCGCGTCAGGCCGGTAAAAAATATGCAATCCGAAAAAGTCGAGACCAGTTTCTTAGGGTCCGTCGCGGAAAACCCATGTTCGTATGGAATATTTGGATTCGCCGCAAGAACGGGCTTTGGCAAATAGGAAATGACCTTGGTCAAGTTCTTCTTCGAAATCAGGACCTCACCAATGGCATAAAAGTTCCCGGTAAAATTTCCGCCGGTGAATAAGATGATGTTATTGGGATGGCTCTTGTCATAATTGGCCAGAGCAAAGCATGTCTCGCCACCCGGAAAATGAATGGTACTGTTAGCGGCTTTCCAATGTATCATATCTTGGGAATACGCCATTCGGCCGTTGTCGAGGTACATGACAAACTTGCCATCAATCCGCACGGCATGATTGTGTGGATTCACCACTACCGCACCATTGCGGAACACATGATGGGCATCGGGAAACAGGATTCCCAAACGCTTCCAATGTATCAGGTCCCTGGACGTCGCCTCAAACTCGCCATTGATCTTTTTATCCGTTTGATCCTTCCAATACCACTGATTGCAGAACAGATAGTAAGTGCCGTGGTATTTGGCTACGCACACATCCTCGTAACTGTACCGCTTGTATTTGCCGTGGCGAAACAACCCACCGTGTGTGGTAATTTTTGTGAAATCAACGCCATCCGGACTGGTAGCAATACCGATGTCACAAATGTATGGCACGGGTGGTGGATACGGACGCTCGCCCCGATAAATGTAATAAAACGTTCCATGGTGGAAAATAATCGCGCCGTTATGCACTCCACCGCCCAAATGTCCACAATCCCATTCACCCGGTGTCGGCGAAAGCACCGGATTGTGCGCGTACTTGGTAAACGGCCCCAGGGCCCAAGAGTATTTTTTGAACATGTGCTTGGGGATCACCAGATGACGTGGAAAATCGCCCCACCATCTTTTGGTGCTGAAGGACTGCTCTTTCCATGTTTTAAGCGCGTCTGAAGTGGGGAACTGCCATGGAAAAAATCCCGGTGGTACTTTCGGATTACTCGAAGTCGCGCCATCCGCTATGCCAAAGCATATCGCCAACGCGCCAATGATTAACCCAATGGCACAGAATCCCCGCCCCAAAAACAGCCGCATAGATAAGCCCGTTCGCATTTTTTGATACTCCGCTACAAGGATCACCAAATTTTATAATTTTGATGTGATTGGACCCAGATTGTCAATCCGGTTGCACCGGCAATTGGAACGCTAGTTCCATGACGTCCTGCGACGCCGTGCCAGCAATAGACCAACGGCACCGGCAATAGCCAGCAATGGCATTGTGGCCAGCTCCGGCACGGCGGTTACCGGGATATAAGACAGCACCGACGCGGAACCACCGGCCAAGTTGAAGGACGTATTTCCGCTTACGTCCATTGCAATATAGCTGTTGAGTACCGAATCAAAAATATTCACCGGATTGGCCCCCACGTTGATATCAACCGTTTCCGCAGAAGCATACGGATTGTAGAACAGGAAAGTTGGCGTTGATGCACCGCTGGCAAAAGGTGAGTTGGTGACGTTCAGATTGAATTGCAGAATTCCGGAAACATTGGTAGTCCTTATCATTGAACCAAGAACGCCAACGTAAACAGCTCCATACAGGCCGAACTCGGTACTTGGAGAGGACGCATCGCCGGTGGCCAGCAGAGGCTGGTTTGAGCTGTTCAACTGGTACTTAAGCCCTTCATAGGAAACCAAAGATTGCTGGGACCAGCCCGGATTGCTTTGGTTCGGCGCGTAGTTTCCATAGAACAAGCGCATGGCATTGGCCGCATTGAGCATCCATCGGCCCAGCGCAACCGCATATTGCGGGTCGTATTTAGCCACGGGCGCAAGTGCCATCATCTGTGCCGCTGTTTCCATGTAAAACGCGTATCCGCCCGTCGTCGACGATGGACTCGTCACCTGCCCGACGAGTCCGGAGACATCCTGACCACCCCAGTTGGCGGCCTCTACGCCCCATCCCGGACGGTTGGGATCGTAATTACTGAAATTCCATGCCAGAAGTTTATCGATGGGATAATTTGTGCCGGCTGTGGCGTTCATCTCGGCCGCGGCAAGCGTTCCAAACGGGGAGAGAACCTCGTAGCTTGGATTGCTTGATGCCGGCAGCGAAACCAGATAGCTCATCGCATCTTTTGCGGTCTGAAGGAAGGCGGGATTCCCCGAACGAAGGTACGCAGAGTATTCCAGCCACGCTATACCGGAAGCCATATCGGGTTCTCTCCACGAACCATTATACGTCGGCTGCATCGTTGAAAAGTTGAAGCCGGTATAGTTGAAGTTATAGCCACTGCTCGTGGCGAAGTTGCCGACCGCCTGACTCCATGACACCGCAGTATCATTAGCCATTGTTGCCAAGGTCGTTTCGGAAGTATAGCGATCAGACACACTCTGCGCCAGTATATCGGGAAAAAGCGTATACCATGCAGTCAATTGAGGATCCGCAGAGTGAATATTATTTCCGAATATGCCCGATGCCAGATTCGGGTCGAAAAACTGCCCCAGCATTCCAACGTAATTAACGGGAGCGGCACCGGCGCTGGGCGAATAACTCGCCATATTCAGACCGATCATTGTTGCGCCCAGCACGACACCCATGTCCGTCAGCGCCTGCGTAGCCTGTACATTGTACGTCCCGCTGGATTGAACATACGCCGGCAATCCGAATTCCACTGGCTGTCCACCGGAACCGTCAACCAATTGCATCAGCGGGAGATAGGTACCGGAAGTTGCTGGATTCAGCGCCAGTGAATAGAAACCGCTTGCAGTCTGACTCCAGTCCGGCATGGCGTAGGTCTGGGGAATTGTTGGCATTTGGCCAAGATTACCCGGGTACAACTGCGCTATCGGCTGAGCTTGGGTGCCTGCTATCGCGAAAGATAAATACATCGCGGCACACGCCGCATTGAATAACCATTTTTTCTTACAGGGCATTGTTTCCCTCCAAATCGGCCGCAGAATAGCAGTAAACGAATTACGATCTTTCACGAACAGAAGCATTTAAGGCTTAACTTGATTACTCATTGAGGCAGTTGTAGACCTTAAGGCTTCCCGCTGGGATTCCTGCGGCGTGGCCGTCGAAAAATACGGTATTTGCGGTTCCTGTCGAACTGTAAGGGGCCGCGTAATTAACCGTCATATTGCCATGCCTGTATCGCAATCCACTGCCGCCACCGTTGGGGTAATCAAAATTCGTCGTCGTGTACGGCGCTGGTCCACCCGGCGGAATCACCTGGGTGATCGGGGCATTCTGGCTTATTCCGGCAAAATAAGAGGGTGCGGGCCACCAGTTAAACGCCGTCCAGCATCCGGTATCAAATACTTGATTAGCATCACCGATTGCCACGAGGTGGGTGGGATTTTTAATATTGGACATACGAATAAAGGCCGGGATCCCACCGGTAGCCGCAGTTCCGCCGTATCCTCCCGCAAATTCCCAGCCGAATCCGTTCGGATTTGATGCGTAATCCAATCCAAATTCGTAGTGAATTGGAATCGGCTGTACCGGATCAAGGAACAGAGCCTGAAACTTGGCTGCGGCAACTTTGTCGGCGGCCGCCTGGGTTTGGTTGGTTGGATTTGCATATTGCTGATAAACGCCCAATGGCGGGCTGCTTGTATACCAATCAAATAGAATATCCGACCAGTTGGTGTTGTAAGTCCAACTCACGTAGTTTGACGGCGTAAATCCATCGTTGGAATCCGCGTACTCAATGGTCAACTGCCCAAGCGTGCGCAGCCGTCCGAGACAGATCGTGCTTAATGCGTCCGCTTTTGCCATGGCCAGAGCTGGAAGAAGCAGGGATATTAACAGGGCAATAATCGAAATTACCACCAGTAACTCTATGAGCGTAAAACCGCGCCGGACATTTCTGATTTGCATAAATCACCTTTCGTAAGACTTCACTTGCAAAGCCTCAAACCAACGTGCGGATAAGGGTAAAAGAAACCGTTTTCTCGCACGTCGTCACTTGGCGGCTCACGTCAGGCCGCCAAGTGACTCCAAATCTTTTGACATTACGCACGAGAGCGTCGTGGCTTCGCGTACATCCCCAACGTCAGGGCAGCAACTGCCAGGGCAACCGCCCCCAGCGATCCTGGCTCAGGTACAGCCGAGGCAGGCACGAGCGTTGATGAGTTTGAAAGAGACATATCTTCTACCCAGAATTGTGGGGTGGTTGGTTGGGTAATTCCATCTGGATTAGAACTGATGGTAATATTAAACGAATTGGCACCCGGCGCAATTGTAGCCAAGTTGATCGTGTCGAGAATATTCTTCCATGTAGATTGCGTCCCGGTGTATGTATCAGTCCATTGGCCTACTTGACCACCATTCGCAAGAAAATTCAGGTGAACGTACGAATAAGCTCCGTAGTCATTCGATATGGCGCTGGATTCATAAAAATAGCTCAGATAGACGGTCGTCGCTCCAGTAGGAAGCGATATGACTGGTTGCGCAGCGTATCCGGTAGGAAATTGCGGGGTAACCACTCCAACTGAACTATTCTGTGGGCCGTTGTACCACTGGCTATAAGCCGTGGTAAATGGTGCATCACTTGTCAGCACTGAGACCGATGCCGTTGCCCCCGGAGCGATGTAATTGGCGTTATCCCATATATCGCCGGCAATGTTGCCACCGCCCATGTTCCAATATGCCGGGCCATTACCATTCGTATTGACCTGCGAGAATGTTGGATTGGGGATGACGTTTCCAGATAATATTACATTGGGAATTGTTGCAACATCCGCATTGGCGGTCCCCACACCAGCGCAGATCATCGCGGCACCAGCAAATACACCGCACGCCGCTGCAGACACTAAAGATGAACGAGACTTGAACAACATAAAATTACTCCTGCTCCCTACGGAGCCTTCCTTGAACGAACCGCCAAACCGGGCGGAAAATCGGCTCCACCGCAACACGCCGTGGAGATGTCAAACTCAACCGTCAATTCGATGCATCGGATTGGTCCTCCGCAAAACACCGCCTCAAAATGTGCTTAACCGCAACCATAACCGCCATCTGCTGATCGCTTTTTGGTCCGCAGTTAAAACCGCTCAGTGGCCACCCGGAGAATTCCGGATCACAGAACCACTTTAGAACACCCGGAGCAAGCTTGCTATAACAAAACACGCATGTTGATTATTGACATCGGCTTTGACCACAACCTGTTGAAAACGTCAACCATGGGCCGCCCTGTCCTGGGGTGTCCAGTTGATCGAGGAGTGTAAGGCACCTTGGGCAGACACGATATAACAATCCACGCAAGTTGAATTTTTATATAGGCTGTCTCTCCGGTAAATCTTCGACATTACCGCGAGGAATCTGTCCAGATAACCACAATGAGCAGCCGCGGCACGGACTGACTCGGCACCACAATTTGCTTGCCAGATATTGCCCACCGCTGCTTTATGGCTGTGAACTGCTTGCATCTAGGCAGTCTTTATGTTAGAAATAAATCCTCCTGATAAAAATATAAAAATGGCGGAATTACGCAATGATAAAGAACCCGTTGGGACTGGTTCAAGGGAACACCGATCCAAAGTTGGTTTGGCACGGAATCAAGGCTTGGGAAACATTTGAAGGCCCTACACAAATTCTGCCGGAAGTTCCAATCATTGGCGAATTCGACCTCAAGGATACGGTGCTATATGCCTTAAAGCCCGATCGCCACATTGGCGAATTTGAGGTACATCTCGTCTATCACGGCGTGATGGAAGTATGGGTAGATTCGCCGGAACAGCCATTAATTATCAATCGGGGCAGTGGCGTTATCACGCGTCCCGGGCAACTGCACGGCGGCGTACATGAAGCCTTGCAGCCAGCCCGATGGATGTGGATCCGCATCGCATTTCCGGACGAAAAAAACGGCTTTCTTCCAGGCATTTCGCATCGGGAAACGCACCGGATCAGACAAGAACTGGCGGCCGTTGCGACTCCGACTTTCAGGTTTTCGCATGAACTCGGTGATTGCCTCCGTCGGCTTTTGGATGAACACCGCCGAGGACTCCCTGGCATGCAGACCGCCGCCCGTGGAATATTTCTTGAGTTTCTAGTCTGGCTGCACCGCGATCTTCGGCACGCCCAGCAACCACCCGCCGTCGTAAGGCCCTTGCTGTCGCCGGAGATTAAACGGGGCATCGAGTATGCCGATAAGAATCTTGGAATGTCTTTCAGTATCGACCAGATGGCTGAGGCGGCTTGCCTCAGCGCCAGCCAATTCCGACGATTGTTCCATGAACAAACCGGACAAAGTCCGCATGATTATCTGGTTCGACGAAGGGTTGAGTGTTCCAAGCAAATGCTCAAGGAATCAAAAAAAAGCATAACTGATATTGCGCTGGACATGGGCTTTGCCTCATCGGCACATTTTGCGTCAGTCTTCCGGCGTTTCGTCGGGATCACTCCCTTACAATTTCGAGAACAACATAAAGTTGTCAAATCGTAGCTTATATTGCGCCGTTCAGTCGGCCACACTGACCTGTAGTTTCGCTTGCGTCTCCCGCGCCCGCTGGCGGGTGATGGGATAAAAGAAGATAAACGTCCCGGCGCAGGCAATGGGTATGAGCTGGCTGACAATCAACAACGCCTTCATGTGTCCCAGTTGGCCTAAAGTGGGCGCGATTTTTGAATTGGTATATCCTACGAGCGCTGGCATTGCGCCTCCCAGTACCGTACCGGTGATCAGTGCAATTTTTGTAACCAGACTATTAACAGCCGAGAATATTCCTTCGCGTCGGCGACCTGTCACCAACTGATCTTCATCGCATACATCCGCCGTCATGGAACTGAAAAGCATGATAATGGCGGGCACCGTCATTCCATTGACCATCCAATTGAAAATAACCCAGTACGGATGCTGCGGGGTGAGAATCCAAGTCACACTCAAAACACTCAATAACGTAAGGAAGATACATAAAAGCACGCTTTCTCGCTTACCAAGCCTTTCGGAAATCCACGCCGCCAGTCGCATTCCGATCAGGCTGGGAATTACCACCACCGAACCACCAACGCCGGAAAGAGAGGAAGCCAGTTGTTGATTACCTCTGCATGCATAATAAACTTGCAGGTATATTCCCAAGCTGCTGGTCCAGTTCATGCCCACCAGCATAAGCAACAGCGCCGCCTGGATCATCACGAAAGCTTTGTCTTTCATAGCTAATCTGATTGCGGCCAGAATATTCATACGTGGCCGGCGCACAAACTTGACCTTCTCGCGTGTTCCCAGAAATGTCCACAGTGCGCATAACATCATCATCAGCCCTATTATGAGGCTCAGATACCGCGCGCCATTCAGCGCCCCGTGAAATCCAGGCCGCATTACAAACCACCAGACCCATGCCGCCGCAAAGGCCGCGAGAATTTGTACATAACCCCGCCAGGAAAAAACACGCGTGCGGTCATCGTAGTCCGAAGTCAGCTCGTAGCCCAGGGCGTTGTACGGCACGGTAAAAAATGAATAGAGAATGGTAATAAGCGTCCAGATCACCAACGTGTACCAGAACAGCGACATTTGCGACTCACTGGGCGGCGTCCACACCAGCGGTATAAATAATCCGCCCAATACGCCAAATAGCAGAATAAACGGCCTCCGCCGTCCCCATCGCGTTTCGATATTATCCGATAGATTCCCGGCTACAGGATCGGTCATACAACCAATGGCCCGTGCTACGGCCATCGCGATACCCAGTAGAATCGTATTCATTTTGAGGTTAATCGCCAGTACCGGCCAAATCAATACGCTGTCCAGATTAAGATAGAAATAGTCGGTTAGTCCGCCGCCGGCATAGGCCAATTTTGGCGTCCACGCCAATCGTGAATCGCCCGCCTGAGTCGGCACGATCGATGCCGGCTGGGGAATTGGCGTTACTGAGTTAACCGAATCTTCCACCGAAGCCTCCTGAGTCTCAATGAGATATAACCGCCCGGGGGCGCACAATATTCTATTGTCGAGCCGATGATCCATGTCGAAAGTCAACGACGCGGCCATTTACCAGAGTTTGATGCGACTGGTAAGACACAACCCCATCAGCCGGCGTGTATACAACCACCACTGCGGAATCTGCCGGCACCGAGATTGCCGCCTTTCCGGAAATATCGCGGATAATGAACGTGCCGGTGATGGTGTTGTAGATATTCAACTTTGCTTTTCCCACGTCGGTCATGATCGCCTTGGCTTGATGATATGGATTATAAAACATATATGTGGGATAGTCGGCAGGGGCAGAAGTATCGGTAGCGCAGAGATTTAACCGTAAAATTCCACGGACATTAGTCTTTTTTACAATCGCACCGAGTATACCCATATATACCCTGCCATACAGTGCATAATTGGTGGCGCTTGGCTGATGGCTGTAACCCGTATATCCGGGATCAAGAAAGGTTTTGTTATCGCCGGTGGCGATCAGAGGCTGATGCGGGTTGTCGCGGCGATACTTCAGCCCCTCGTATGAAATCAGTGCTTCTCCTGACGACCAACCGGGATCGCTCTGGCGCGATGCCGGATGGAACTTGCCATAGAACAGGCGGCTGGCGTTCGCGGCATTTAATATCCATTTGCCCAAAGCCTTGGCGTACCGCTGGTCATACCGTGCGACGGGTGCCAGCGCCCAAAGTTGCGTGGCGGTTTCCATAAAAAATGGATATCCCCCTCTTCCCCATGGCCGCCAGGGCGAACAGTGCCGTACTTTCCCCTTGGTATCCATGTAAGATCGCACGCGTTGCCCCCAGGTGGCCCCCGGCGTTTTGTTGACAGCTCCGATCAAGCCATCCACATCCTGACCGGCCCAGTTCCCCAGTTCGACACCCCAGGACGGGCGGGCTCGATAGTAACTAAAGCACCAATGAATAAATTTTTGTACCGGGTAATGCGTCCCCGTTTCAGCATTGATACGAACCGCCGCCAAAGCGCCAAAGGGTGTCATCACCTCCCAACTCGGGTTATACCCGCGCGGCAGGTCGGTTAAAAACTGCAGGCATGCCTTTGCGGATTTCAGAAATTCAGGATCATGCCAGCGCCGCCAGGCGACATACTCAAGCCACGCCAACCCGGCGGCCATATTGGGTTCCCGCCATATTCCATTGTAGACCGGGCGCATCGTAGAAAAATCAAAACCGGTGTAATTGAAATCATAGTGCCCGTTAGCCAGTTGGAAATGGGGGATTGCATCCGCCCATGATTGTGCGGTGTCGCGGCACATTTTTGCTAAAGTTCGTTCTGCTGGATATCGATCCGAGATAGCCATGGCCGCCATATCCGGAAATACCGTGTACCAGGCCGTTGACTGTGGGCTGGCGTTATGAGCACCATTACCAAATATGCCGTGATCCATATCTGGATCAAAGAACTGATTTAATAGCCGGACGTAATTAATCGGACCGCTGGCCATGTTACGGCCAACCAATGTTGCCCCCCAGACTGCGCCCATATTTGTCAGAGCTTGCGCTGAAAAACTTTCCGACTTCGTGGCATACGCGGGCATGGTAAAGCCAATCGCCTGATCGCGGGGATCTCGAAGTATTTTAATCAGTGGCAGAAAAGGGCCTCTGGCATGGGGATTAAAAATCATTTTATAAAGTTGCCGCGAAGCCATGTCCCAATTTCGCATGTCATAAGGCTCGGGTAAATCCGGCATCATGCTGATTCGGGCAATGTCGCTTTGCACCACTGCGGCTGCGTATGAATGACCACAGGAAACAACGCCGAATGCAACCATAAACGCCATCGGAAAATTCCTGTATTTCCGCATCGCATTGCACCACACCCCGAGCACCATCATGTTTCTCCGTTTCAGAATCACAATCCACACTGATTCCCATGTTCACCAACCGGCAACCGCTGGTCGCGGCACGATCATGGCCTGCCATGCATAAAGTCAATGACACGACCATTAATGAGTGTTTGATGCAGCTTGTAAGACACAACACCCTTGACCGGTGTATACACCAGGACCACTGCGGAACGGCCAGTGATGGATATTGTCGCACGCCCGACGACATGGCGGGCAATAAATGCGCCGGTCAGAGTGTTGTATACGTTTATTGCCTTTGGCCCCACTATAATTCGCACCGCCTTGGCTTCTGTATAGGGGTTATAAAACAGAAAGCTCGGATAGCTCGCCGGGGCGACGGTATCGGTAGCCCGAAGATTTAGCCGCAAAATTCCGCGAACGTTGGTTTTTTTTATCACGCCCCCCAATACGCCCACGTAAACGCCGCCGTAGAGGCAGTAATTTGTTGCACCGGGATCATGACTGTCGCCGGTGTACCCGGGATCAAGGAAGGTCTTGTTATCGCCGGTAGCAATCAGAGGTTGATGCGGGTTATCCCGGCGATATTTCAACCCCTCGTACGCAATCAGCGATTCTCCCAATGGCCAGCCCGGATCGCTTTGCCGAGCCGCCGAATGAAATTTGCCATAGAACAGGCGGCTGGCGTTCGCGGCATTTAATATCCATTTGCCCAAAGCGTTGGCGTACCGCTGGTCATACCGTGCGACAGGAGCCAGCGCCCAAAGTTGCGTGGCAGTTTCCATAAAAAATGCATAGCCACCGACGCCCCATGGCCGCCATGGAGGACAATTCACGGCACCGACCAAACCATTAACGTCCTGACGTGCCCACCGGGCGTTCTCTATCCCCCAGGTTGGCCGGGCATGGTAGCGGCTAAAACACCAATCCAGAAATTTACCCACGGGATAATGGGTTCCTAATTCCGCATTCATACGGATGGCGGCAAGAGCGCCAAATGGCGTGAGCACTTCATAACTTGGATTATCTGCCGGGGCCAGACGTGAAAGATAGCTGATGCACGCCCTGGCAGCCTTGAGAAAAACCGGGTCATGCCAGCGCCGCCACGCCATATATTCCACCCATGCGATGCCTCCCGCCATGTCCGGTTCGCGCCATTTTCCATTGTAGACTGGCCGCATCGTGGAAAAATCAAATCCCGTATAGTTGAAATTGTAGCGGCCATCGGGCTGTCTAAAATGCGGTATCGCATCCGCCCAAGTGCGCGCTGTTGCCAGACACATCCTTGCTAGCTGCTTTTCCTCTGGATATCGCGCCGAAATGGCGGCGGCGGTTATATCAGGAAAAACGGTGTACCACGCCGTTGCCTGCGGACTGGCACTGCTGAAATTATTGCCAAACAATCCATGCCCAACTTTGGGATCAAAAAAGACTTTTAAAAGTCGCACATAGTTCACCTCCCCGCCCGACATATCGCGCCCTGTGAGTGTGGCTCCCCACACGGCACCCATATCCGTCAGTGCCTGCGATGACGACCGGCTATCAGGTTTTCGATCTACATACGCAGGCATGACAAATGCGATTACATGACTGTCGGTACCTTGGATGATGTGTATCAACGGCAAAAATGAACCGCTGGCGTGGGAATCAAATGCCAGCTTATAAAACCGTCTGGAGACCTGCGGCCAATTTCTCATCTGAAAGGGCTGTGGAAAAGCCGGTTTCCCGGCGAATGAAGAGATCGTCCGCTGGGCGACCAAACCAGTCTGTGCGAAGCACGCGGAAATATACAACCCAACCATACAACCGGACAGAAGGAAAAGTCTTCCGCGATTTTGTCTCTTTAAGACGGTATTGCAGTTGCATGACATCATCTCGATCATCCTCAGAACTTCCATCGACAACGTGTGGTCTTTACCCTAACGCTTCCACTTTTTTCGGAAATTGCACGTGCTTGAACATCCGTGACACGCATGGCACGATGCAGAGGCTATCGCAGTTCCTCTGTGTACGCTATAAAAAAGCGCGATGCTTGTTTTTTTATAGTTTGCCAGCGGCATCTCATTTATTATATCCGGGGCGAGAATTTTTGACCGGGCGAAGCGCTGCGGGCTGATCAATTCGGCAGATACCACTTGATGAGATATGGTACCTATTGCACCGGCCAACGTGTTATTCTGTAACGCCAATGAACATGAGGTTTAACATGCTACCGACTAATAACAAACTCCGATATCAACTAACACGGCATGCCACCGTGCCGATTCTCTCGCCTAACATCGATAGCGATTGGGAGTGTTATAATGTCTTTAATCCGTCGGTCATATTCCACGGCGGGATATTTCACATGCACTATCGGGCTCAAGGGCTGGATTGGATCAGCCGAATTGGCTACGCCGTCAGCACAGACGGCGTGAATTGGAATCGCCTCCGCCTTCCCGTGATGATTCCGGAAAATGAGTTTGAAACCAAGGGCGTGGAAGACCCGCGGGTTACTTATCTTGATGGCCGATTTTATATGGCATACACCGGCAATGCCCCGTATCGGGAGGGCACGGAGTATTTCGGTAACATTTACCCCATGCTGGCCGTAAGTGATAACCTGATTACCTGGAAGCGTATCGGCCCGATGGTTCGTGGCGAGGACAACAAAGACCACCTGCTGTTTCCGCGAAAATTCAACGGACGGTATTGTGCCTTTCATCGGCGACGCCCTGATGCCTGGATCGCTTTCTCGGATGATCTGTTAACGTGGCACCCACAAGACATGCAATTGGTCTGCGGTTCACGCGAGCATGTGCCGTGGGAAGGTAAATATATCGGTTTTAACGGCGTGCCAATTGAGACCGATGCCGGCTGGCTGGCATTTTATCACGCTGCGGACATGCATCATGTCTACCGGCTCGGAGTCATGTTATTAGATCGCAACGAACCTTGGCGTGTTTTAGCCAGGCCGCGAGATCCAATCTTCTGGCCGGAAATGGCTTGGGAGGTACGCGGCGACGTCCCGAATGTCACCTTCAGTAATTGTAATTTGCTGGTGGAAGATACCGTATATGTATATTATGGAGCGGCAGATCATGTCATCGGTTTGGCTAAGGGAAAACTGAATGAATTACTCGATTTTGTCGTGCAAAATTGACAGTGGCTCAACCTTCTGTGCATCGCGATAAGCCGCTGAACTCCCGAGAGACCGCAAAGGTTATCGGCGGGGATAAAAATTCGGCTATCTTGGATTTTGATAGCGAGCATGGCACTAACGTTCTAGGCTGAATGCGCACGGTTGCGACTACGGGGTCGGTGTATGTGACCAGCCGAACGGACGGACGTTTGTCACGGGAGCTTCAAAAAATGGCCGGTACAATTCGAAAAAAAGAACATCTTGTCGTTACTTTCTCAGAGCAGAGAAGCCCTGCGGATCACGTCCGCTCATGCGACGAATTGTTATCGGAATGTGCGACCGAGATTGTTTATTCCGCGCTTCTTAACATGGCCGGGGTCGGAAAACGCGACATTTACAATATAACAGCGCCATTCCGCAGTGATGGACAATGGATCATAGCGGCGAGAGTGGAGAGTCGAGTCAGTGAATTGGCCACAACTATGTTTTTTGGCTTGGGTGATCGCGGGACATGGTTCCCCATAAAGGCCAGCCCTTTGTATCCCGGTTTACAGGATCCTTGTATTTGCCGCCTCGGCTCAGAATTGGTTTTCGGAGGCGTACGGTTTCCGATCACATTAGAAGATGGATCGGATGGATGGCGCATGGAGTTTTACCGCGGAAATTCGATTCACAACCTGCGCAAGTTTTTCGTAGGACCGGACGGAATGAAAGATATTCGACTTTGTGCCCTTCCAGATTCCCGTGTAGCGGTATTAACACGACCACAAGGACGTGTCGGCGGCTTGGGAAAAATAGGATTCGTCGTATTGGATTCTCTGGATGACATGCGGACGGACGTGGTGCAACGAGCACCTGTTTTCGAGAACCAATTTCGCGATGAGGAATGGGGCGGAGCCAATGAAGTGCATCTGCTGTCCAATGGATTGCTTGGAGTGTTAGGACACATAGCCTGCTTTGACGTACATAAAAACCGTCATTATTACCCAATGGCTTTTGCATTGGACCCGGAAACGCGTTTCAGCAGCCCGATCAGAATACTAGCAACTCGATCCTTGTTCCCACCGGCTCCGCATAAAAGAACAGATCTAGCCGATGTGATATTTAGCGGTGGACTAATCCGTAATTGGGATGGAACAGCTGATTTGTTTGCAGGAGTAAGTGATGCTGCGGCCGGCGTTCTTCGAATCCGAGATCCGTTCCTCATATACGAGGCGGAGGGTGGTTTTAATCCTGTAAACCCGTAGCGAAATGGCCGCTTTGGGTCGCCCCGATGACTTTTACAGCGCTATCATTGACTTCCAGGGCGTCGTAGAAGGCGACTTCATCTTCGGTGAGGCCGAGATTCTGGGCTTCGCGCAGTTGTTTGGCCAATTCAATAAGTTCGGAAATAACCTGTGCGGCTTCAATGCAGCGGTTCTGATAACGGCGGATGGGGTGTTGCAGATGAGTTCGGCTTGCTGGAGGACGAGGGCGGTGGCGGATTCTTGTTTATCGGGCGGGTAGCCATATTTTTTCAGGATGCGTTTGATGGTGACGCGGATGCCGGCGCGGGCGGATTACGCTTCATCGAGGAAGGCGGTCATACGCACATCCCCCTGATGGCATCTCTGAATGTTTTGAAGGAGGGAGATCGGTTGCGATCCGGTATCATGTGCCGCGCTACATTGCGGGCGACTTCAATTTTTGGCATTCCCGCAGGATAATATCCAGCGGCCTGGAGGGTGGGTTCAAGTGCCTCCCAAGTTCCGCCGGTAATTGCATCAGAATCCCGGTATTTGCGTTTATCAGCCAGCGTTCGGGGAACACGCGGATAAGCGCTGGTAAGCGCCAGGACGTCACCGAAAAACCAGGATTCCAATTCCTCGATCGCGATGCGGTTGAGTACTTGGAAGCGACTTTTATCGGGCGATTTGGAAGGGGTTCGGAGACCTGCGTTCCGGGCAGAGATATCCATGCGGCTCTTAAGACCGACGCATTCGTCCTGATCCCGATCCACCAGCGCCACTATCTTCCAGTCATGAGGCAGCCAAGAGGCATAGCCGCGAAGGCGGACGGGCAATGCATTGAGCAAGTCGGGCTTGCCCGCGAAAGGATGGATACGGAATGTATCATCAGGCTTTAGCAGTTGTGGTGCCAGAATTTTCAGGAACTCGGCACACGATTCTTCTTCCACCAGAAACTCAACGTGCATGAGGTCTCATACCTCCCTGCGCGCTA
>JAJZVR010000298.1 GCA_021847065.1 Planctomycetota bacterium
TGCCGCGCGATACGCTGGATTTTCTTATGGAATTCTGCCGCAGTGATTGCGGCCTGTTGGCGGTCATTGGGCCGGCGGGGGCGGGTAAAACCACGACCATTTATGCCCTGCTGGATCATCTGGCCCGCACGCAGCCGGGCATCAGTATTGTATCTCTGGAAGATCCCATTGAACGCGGCATCCCGGGCGTAACGCAAATTGAAGTCAGCCCTTTTGGAGAATTGGATTATCAACGCGCTTTGCGCAGCATGTTGCGGCAAGACCCGCAGGTGTTGTCCATCGGTGAAATTCGGGATAACGCCACCGCTTCACTGGCGGTGCAGGCCGCCCTGACGGGCCATCGCCTGGTGTGCACCATGCACGCCGGATCTCCGGCCGGTGCCATCAGCCGGTTACTGGAAATGGGGATTCAGCGTTATCAGATTACCAGCAGTTTATTTGGCATATTGAACCAGCGACTGGTGCGGCGAAAAACGGAATCCGGATATTCCGGGCGCCTGCCCGTTGCGCAGTTTGTACGCATGGATCAAGCGCTGCGTCCCGGCGCGCCGGGACTGGATCAAAGCGATACGGCGGCCTTTGAAGCGGCCATGAAAAAATCATCGACCTATCGCACGCTGCATGATGCGGCGCGGGAATTAATGGCGCGCGGCACCACCGATCAGGCGGAAGTGGATCGCGTGCTGGGGCCTAAGGAGTGAATCATGGATGGAAGTTTTGGCTATCGAGCGCAATTGGCTTCCGGACGGGAACTTTCCGGCACGCTTAATGCACCGGATCAAGCGGCGGCGATGTCCGCATTGGAAGCTCTGCAACTCAAGGTGCTGGAGCTATGGCCCGCCGGGGCGCCCACGCGCACCCGGCCACTGGGAGCGGAAGATTTTAAGAGTTTTAATCAGCAATTGGCGCTGCTGATCAAATCGGGCTTGCCACTGGAAACAGGCTTGCAATTATTGGCAGCCGACGCACCGCGCGGGCGGCGGGTAAGTGTGTTATCGCATATCAGTGCGGATTTGCAGGCGGGGCTGACGTTGCCGCAGGCGGTGGAAAAGCACCGCAATGAATTTCCCGCCGACTACGCCCTGCTGCTGGATGCCGGTATTCGCACCAATAATCTTTCAGATGTGCTGGTGAATTTGGGCAATCATCTGGACTTGCGGCAAAAGCTCAATGAAAGTCTGTTTCGAGCATTGGCGTATCCGGTATGCGTGATTGCGGCCCTGCTGGCGGTGATGGCGTTTATGGGATTAAAAGTATTTCCGTACTTCCAACAGTTCATCCGGCAATGGATGATAACCAGCCGACAACACCTCTTCTACGGCAGCAGGACACCTCACACCCCATTAATTACGAAAATACTTCTGGATTGTGGAGCTCATGCCCCGGTCTTTGTGGCTGTAATCGTGGCTTTTGCGGTGCTGGCGATCGGGTTCTGGCTGATATTTCGCAAGCGTCCCGCCATGTTGTACGTGGAGGATTGGGTGGCACTGCATATTCCAGTATTGGGGCCGATGCTGCGGGCGGGATTCATTGCCCGCTGGTGTGATGCCTTGCGCATTGGCGTTGTCAGCGGCCTGGATTTGCCGCAGGCTGTCGAATTAGCCGATTCAATCAGCGCTTCGCCGGCCTTAACCGCCGACGGTATACAGATGAATGTGGCGATGTCGCATGGTTTGCCGCTGAATCAAACACCGTCCGGAAAGATGTTACCATCATCGGTTGCCGCTACGATTCAGAGCGGCATTGCAGGCAATAATTTGCCGGAGACATTAACTGTGTTATCTGAGGAATACACGCGCGAGGCCCAAACCCGTATGGCCATCGCACCGGCGATTGTAACGCCGGTGGTGCTGTTGTTCATTGGCGTCATGGTGTTTTTGGTGATATATGCTGTGGCGCTGCCGTTTGTGCAGCTTCTAAATGGGGTGGGTGGCCCCGGATAACAGGAATTGGCCGTATTTTTCTGACGGATGGTTTACGAATTTATGCTTAAAAGTTTCAAAATCTGGCTGGCTCGCAGGCGCATCGCACGGTGGGAGCGTCCTCGTGGGGTACTGGCTTTTCTTGGAACATGGCTGCCGGTGTGGTGTGTGTTGGCGGCCGCTTTGGTGTTGATGAGAGTATTCGGATACATGCTCCTGCTGGTGATTCCAGTTTGGGCGATTGGGCGGTATTTTATTGCCCGCCAGCGTGCCGATGTGGTTCTCCAGAAACTTTACGGCGTCATACGCCTGAATCATCCTCTCGCCGATGCACTAAGCTCTGCCGGGAATTCTGATCAAGGGGCCGTCGGTGTCCGATTACAAATGGTCGCGGAACTCCTGCAGCGTGGCTTGTCGCTTACGGAATCACTGCGGTTGGCGGTCCCCGAATTAAAAGCCGATGATTTGGCGACACTGATGGAAGCCGAGAAGTCGGGGCGAGTTTTGCCGGAACTCGCGAGGCTTACTTCCCGGAACCAGGCATGGAAGGCGGCAACCGAACTGGACGCAGGTTATCTGTTTTATTTTCTGGCGACGTTGAGTGTTTTTCTCCTCGCCACGGCCGGATTTGTCTTCCTTATTTCGCCAAAAGACCAGCGGATGTTGCACTCTTTTGGGATACCTTATAAGGAAAACGCGCTTACGTTCCTTCTGTCAAAAATCCCGGCTATCCTGTTGTTGACTGCCACGGTAATTGTGGTCACGGCTACGATAGCCGCCGCTGGAGCAATCCTCCGTCGGCTTGCGATTCCCTTCTTCCGCCGCGGGACCATTTCGATCTATATCCGCGACGCGGTGGCGTGGCGCTTGCCGATATTGGGTTCGCTGATTCGCTGCCGAGCCTGGTCGGACGGAACACGGATACTGGCGCAAGGCGTTTCGGCGGGCCATCCATTGCCGGAGATTTCTCAATCCGCTGCTGTGGCAGTTGGCAGTCGGGTGGTACGGCGGCGTTTGCGGCTCTGGCGGGAAAGAATGCTCGCTGGAATTTCGGCGGATGATGCCGCCCGAAAGTGCGGATTGCCGAGAATGTTATGTAGCGCTCTGGCCCAACCGCTGGGGTCAACTGGCGCCGCGCTGTCATTGGTGGCGGGGTATTACGACCTCAAATATCGCCGCAAGCTGGAACTTATTCGTGCGATCAGTATTCCCATCGCAGTATTGTGCATGGGAACGCTGGTGCTGTTGTTATGTCTGGCACTGTATGTGCCATATATCCAAATTTTGCAGGCAGTCAGCGGAGGCGGTGGATCATGAATCGGCGTCGTGGTTTCTTTATTTTTGATCTGACCGCGGCGATCGTGCTGCTTTTGGCGATCGCTTCGGTGTTCGCTCGTTTGATGTGGCTTTATAACCGTGATTCCGTCCGCCTTGCAGCCATGCGTGATACGGCGCGCGTGGAACAGGCTTCGCTGTATCGTGTCATGTCCCGGCCGCCAGGCAGCGCCGGCAAGGAATGGTTAATCAAGCCCGCCAGCATGGCCAGCCAAGTCGCCGCCGGCTTGCCCTCGGGCAGCCAATGGATTGTCATTCGATCTGCCGGCAAAGTTGGTGCACCGGCTTTGTACGCATTGCGGTTTGCGGGCACAGCACCAAAAACGGGAGGTGGAAAATGAATCCACATGCGCCGATTCACCGCCGCCGCAGTCAAGGCTTTACCATCATGGAGTGCATGGTGATGCTGCCGATCATGGCCGTGTTTCTAATGATGGCCGGGCAACTTTTTGTGGCATGTCTCCATACCTTCAGCAACGCTGATCTGCAGGCCGCACGTATGTCCCAGCGGCGCGGCCTGATGCGCGAATTGCGGCAGGATGTGGCCACTGCGCCAAAACTGCAATTACAGGGGGCGCACGGCTTAATCTGCCGATTCGGCAAAAAGCGGTTTATTCTCTGGCTTGTAAATGCCAATGGCACCGTGGCACGAATGTGGCAGAATGGGAAAAACTCGCCCCGACCCCGATATTGGCCCGCACTGCTGCCCGATTTTCATTTTACGCAATCCGCCGATGGCAATATCAGGATCTGCTGGATGCACGGTAAACAACGCGTTTCCCAAACACTGGATTCTCCGCTGGTACCGGCGGATTCCGAAAAGGCTGGTGGACTATGAGAAAAGATTGTCTGTCCAATTCGTTCAAGCCAACGCATGGCCAGCGTCCGCGCGGTTTTGCCATCATCACCGTGGTAGCGATGATCGCTTTGGTGGCGGCATGTTTTGTGGTGCTGGCGGAGGTGTTTTCCTATCAACTCAAACTCACCAATACCACCATCGCCCGGCTGCAAGTGGACCTGCTGCTGAATGCCGGGACAAAATGCATTATGGCTGATCTGGCCCATGGGAATGTACCGGTAAAGCCATGGACCGTGGCATTGCCGAGAGCACTGGCAATGAAGGGTGGTCAGCTATCCGTCGCGCCA